>CAXTOC010000225.1:0-4653 GCA_964245725.1 uncultured Acetobacteraceae bacterium
GCCCCTGCACCGAGGGCAATCGCGAGGCGATCGCGCGGCACTGCAGGGTTCGCATCCTCGCCGTGCTGCCGCAGCTCGATCGGCTCGACGCCGAGGCTGTGGACCGGCTGGCCCGCTCGATACCGCCGTTCGCGGGGCTGCAGTCCGGCGTCGACGGCATGGTGGCCGGCTGATCCCCCGGATCGCCCCGCACGCGCAGGCAGAGCGGCTGCGCCGGACCCAGCCGGCCTGGGCTCAGCCGGCCTGGGCTCAGCCGGCGAGGTTCTCGCGCAGCCAATCCTCGGCGCGGACGGCGGTGAAGCCGATTCGGCTCAGCACCTCGTCGTATCGGGCGACCTGCTCGGCGGGTCCGGCGACGGACGCCGACGCGATGTCGCCGGGCACCAGCGCGACGCCGAGCCCGCGTCGCTCGTCGATCTCGGCGCGCTTGTCCGGCTCCGCGGTGCCGATCGTCGCCGCCCTGAGCAGCACGGTGACGCGGGCGCCGGCTTCGGCGGCCCGTGTGCTCGGCGGCCGCAGCACCGTCATGCCGAGCTCCCCCGCGCCGAGCACGAGGATCGACCGACCGGGCGATGCGGGAGGCGCCTGGCTCACCGGCGCCGCCCTCGACGATCGCGGACAGCAGCCGCCTGCGGTTCGAGGGTGAGGATCATGGGATACGCGGCTTCTCGATGCCTCGCGGTTGCCGCAGCTTGGCAGTCAGGCCGACTGGACGATATCCGTCGAACGCGAGGTCTGCTCCCACGTCGCGATCTCGCTCCGCATCGCCTCGATCTTCTCGTCGACGAGCTTGAGCGCGTCGGTCCCGAGATAGAGCCGCACCGGCGGATCCTTTGCCTCGACCAGCTCGAGCATCGCCTGCGCCGCTCTCGCGGGATCGCCGGGCTGGTTGCCGCTCTTCGTCTGGCGCGCCGCGCGAAGCGGGTTCATCACCATGTCGTAGTCGGCGATGCTGCGCTCGGCGCGGATCATCGAGCGTCCCGCCCACTCGGTGCGGAACTGCCCCGGCGCCAAGGCGGTGACGTGGATGCCGAGCGGCCTCACCTCCTTGCCGAGCGCCTCGGAGATGCCCTCGAGGGCGAACTTGCTGCCGCAGTACAGGGTGATGCCCGGCATGGTGATGAAGCCGCCCATGGAGGTCACGTTGATGATCCGGCCCGAGCGACGCATCCGCATGCCCGGCAGCACCGCCTTGATCATCGCCACCGCGCCGAACACGTTCGCGTCGAACTGCCGACGCATGTCCTCCAGCGACGACTCCTCGAGTATGCCCTCGTGACCGTAGCCGGCATTGTTGACCAGGACCTCGACCGCGCCGTGCTCGCGTTCCGCGCGGGCGACGACCTCGGCGATGGCCGCGAAGTCCGTCACGTCGAGCAGCACCGCGTGCGCGCGGTCGGGGGCGAGGACCGTGAAGGCCGATGCGGCGGCGGCGTTCCGGACGGTGCCGATCACCCGGTGGCCCGCGGCCAGCGCTGCCTCGGCGAAGGCCTTGCCGAGTCCGGAACTGACGCCGGTGATGAGAAACCTCTTGCTGCTCGTCATGGCGGCTCCTTTCGCGGCGACCATAGGCTCGAGAATCTATATCAATATCATATATGTATATCATGATACAAAAAGCAAGGGCTGCACCTGGCGGGAGACGCTCATGGCAGGCAGCAGGCAACCGCCGCTGAGGGAGAGAACCCGCCAGCTCGCCCGCGAGATCGTGCTCGATGCCGCGGAGCGTCTGCTCCGGCACGGCGACACGCCGGAGTTCTCGATGCGGGCGCTGGCGGCCGAAGCCGGCGTCGGTTTCGCGACGCCGTTCAATCACTTCGGCAGCAAGAACGCGATCATGCAGGCGCTCTCCGCGCGTCTGATCGGGCGAATGACGCAGCGCTTCCTCGACGAGGCGCCCACGGGGGACGCGATCGAACGGGTGCTGGCGATGGCGCGGATCAGCTGCTCGATCCTGCTGGAGAAGGCGGAAGTGCACCGGGCGGTGATCGGCTCGCTCGGCATCGCCGCTCCGGCGCCCGGGCCGGTGCGGCAGAACTCGCGGGAGCTGTGGTCGCTGGCGCTGGGCGACTGCGCCGGCCTCGACCTCGATCTGCGCGAGCGTGCCCACGCCGTGCTCGGCGATCAGCTCGCGTTCATCTTCCGGGGCTGCATCTCGTTCTGGGTCGCCGGCGAGCTCGCCGACCGCGACCTCGCCGATGCGTTTCGATCCGGCGCCTGCGCGCTGCTTCTGGGCTTCGTCAAACGCGAGCGCCGCGCCCGCCTGATCGGGCAGATCGGAGCCTCGCCGGGCGACGCGTAGCCGCGACCGACGTTCCCGGGCATCGGCCTGGAGGCCGCGACGGCGCGCCACCGAGAGGGGCGGCATTCCACGTCGACGCCTCGTGGTAGTGAGTTTCTACATGAGCAGCCTTGAGGCGCGCGTCGGGGAGCCCATGTCGTTGCCGGGACATCCGGGGACGACGCGCATGGACAGCCTGCCTGCTCTCGAGACACGAGCGGTCGAAGCCGAGCTCAACTACCTGGCGCCGCTCCCGGTCAAGCCGGAGGTCTACAACCACGCGCCGCCTCCGGGGGTGCCGGAGCGCAACTTCGACGATGTCGCCCACCGGGTGCGGATCGAGGATTTCAGGCCGTGGCGCGACGCGGCGTCGCTCGACGTGCACGGCTTCGCGGCGGTGCAGCACGCGAGCGCCGAGCGCGACTTCGCCGACGAGGCGGCGATCACGGGCGGCTACTACGCCGAGACCGAGCAGCTGCTGAAGCGGAGCCTCGGCGCCGACCGCATCTTCATCTTCGACCACACGGTGCGGCGCCGCCTGCCCGACGGCGAGGACCGGGTCGGCCAGCGCCAGCCGGTGGCGCGCATCCACGTCGACCAGACGCCCGCCTCAGGGGTCGCGCGCGTCCGACGGCACATGGGTGGCGACGCCGACGCGCTGCTGCGCGGCCGGGTGCAGGTCGTCAATGTCTGGCGGCCGATCCGCGGACCGGTGCTGGACCGGCCGCTGGCGCTGTGCGACTGGCGCAGCCTGGAGGCGGCAGACCTGGTCGCGACCGACCTGATCTACCCGGAGCATCGCGGCGAGATCTACTCGGTGGCCGCGAACCCGCGGCATCGCTGGCACTACCTCTCGGCGATGCAGCCCGACGAGGTACTGCTGATCAAGTGCTTCGACAGCGCGACCGACGGACGGGCGCGGCTGACGCCGCACACCGCCTTCGTCGACCCGACCGCGCCGGCGGATGCGCCGCCGCGCCAGAGCATCGAGCTGCGCGCGCTGGTGTTCCACACCGCCGGCTGACCTGGGCGGCGCGCGCAGATCGTCGTCAGGCGGTGCCGCCGCCCGCCGGTGCCGAGAAGCTGAAGTCCACAGGCGCGACTCTCAGGTTCGGTTCGACACCGGCATGTTGAAGCTGCGGCGCGCCGAGCGTTGCGAAGCGCCGGCGAAGCTGGCGAACTTCGCGACCGTCACACCAGAGCATGATCCGATCACAGAGGCTTATGGATCATGCTCTAGTAGCTGCGCAGCAACCCGACCAGCCGGCCCTGCACCCGTACCCGGTCGACCGGGACGATGCGGGTCTCGTAGCGTGCGTTGGCGGGCTCCAGCGCGATCGCGTTGCCGCGGCGGCGCAGCCGCTTCAGCGTGACCTCGGAGTCGTCGATCAAGGCGACGATGATCTGCCCGTTCTCCGCCGCCTCGTCCTTGCGTATGATCACGGTGTCGCCGTCCAGGATGCCGGCCTCGATCATCGAGTCGCCGGCCACCTCGAGTGCGTAGTGCTCACCCGGGCCGAGCATCGCCAGCGGCACCTGGATGTGGTTGCCGGTGTCGCGCAGCGCCTCGATCGGCAGTCCGGCGGCGATCCGGCCATACAGCGGAAGCTGCACCGCGGCGGCGTCGGCGGCGGCACGCACCCCCTGCAGGCGCTGGCTGAAATCGCCCTTGATGACGTTGGGCGAGAAGGCCTGCGCGGCGTCGACGGCGCTGCCGGAGGCTCTCGTGGCCTCGATAACCGGCGCGTGCTCCGGCAGGCGGAGCACTTCCAGGGCACGCGCGCGATGATGCCGCCGGGCCAGGAAGCCGCGCTCCTCCAGCGCCGAGATGAGGCGATGGATGCCGGACTTGGAGCGCAGGTGCAGCCCGTCCTTCATCTCGTCGAAGCTGGGGGAGAAGCCGGTCTCCCTGAGGTGGCGGTCGATGAAGCTCAGCAACTCGTGCTGCTTACGCGTGAGCATCGTCTCTCCTCATCCGGTCGGTCACGGCACCATCCGCGCCCGTGCCCGTGCTCGTAGCCGTGCCTGTGCTCGGGCCGGGCACGCCGGGAGATCTAGCGCCACGGACCCGCTGGAACAAACAGGCAACATGATCCGCTGTTCTAGATTGGTTCCGCGTCCGGCGTCAAGCGGCGTCGCCCGATCGTCAGCCGGGAGCCAGGAGCCTGGAGCCGGGAGCCGGTCAGAGGCCGAAGCGGTCCAGTCGGATGATCTCCACACCGGCGCCGGCCGGCAGCGCCGATGCGTGCGGCGGCCGCAGCACCAGCGCCTCGGATTCCGCGAGCCGGCGCAGCAGGCCGGAGTCCTGGCGCGCGAACGGCGTCGCCACGTGGCCGCCCTGCGCGTCGCGGGTCAGCGAGGCGCGCAGGTGG
>CAXTOC010000226.1:0-4642 GCA_964245725.1 uncultured Acetobacteraceae bacterium
CCAGCTTCCAGGTCGGGAACGTGTTGGTCGAGTAGCGCTGGTGGTAGATCGCGAACCGGCTGACGAAGCGCGGATCGAGCAGGTCGGGATAGAAGTCGGTCAGGTTCTCGGCCAGGAACATGCCCTTGTAGATCACCGAGCGGCAGGACAGCGAGCAGATGTACAGCTCGCCCACTTGGTCGGCGACCGCCTGCTTCTCGATCCGGCGCCGGATCACGTAGAGGTCGCGCTCGAACTCCGCCTCGGAGGAGTCCGGCAGGTTGCGTATCATGATCTGCTCGATCTCGGGCCGGGTGGCGTTGGCCTTCTCGCCGATGCAGGCGGTGTCGATCGGCACCTGGCGCCAGCCATGGATGCCGTAGCCGAAGGCCAGGATCTGGCTCTCGACGATGGTGCGGCAGCGCTCCTGCGCCGACAGGTCGGTCTTCGGCAGGAACACCATGCCGATGCCGATCAGCTGGCCCTCGGCGCGGCTGCCGGTGCGCCCGATCGCGTCGGCGAAAAAATCCTGCGGGATCTCGACGTGGATGCCAGCCCCGTCCCCGGTCTTGCCGTCGGCATCCACGGCACCACGGTGCCATACCGCCTTGAGCGCGGCGATCCCGGCCTCGACCACGTCGCGACGGCGCTTGCCGTCGAGTGCGGCGATCAGCCCGACGCCGCAGGCGTCGTGCTCCTGGCTGGGCTGGTAGCTCTCCGACAGCGCCGCCGCGTTGCGCTCCCAGCCGGCGACGAACTCGGGACCGCTCTCCTCCTCGATGCGCATCATTCGGCCGCCCTCTGCTGCACCACCTGCTCGTGCTCGCCGAGCCAGCGGTGCAGGCTGGCCGCCGCGTCGCGCCCGTCGCGTATCGCCCACACCACCAGGCTGGCGCCGCGCACGATGTCGCCGGCGGCGAACACGCCCGGCAGGCTGGTCATGAAGCTGCTGCGCCCGACCTTCAGCGTGCCCCAGCGCGACACCTCGAGCCCGTCCTGGCCCCACAGCGTCGGCAGCGGCTCGGGATCGAAGCCGAGCGCCTTGATCACCAGGTCAGCCTGCAGCACGAAGCCGCTATGCTCGACCACGTCGACCGACTGCCGGCCGGACGCGTCGGGCAGGCCGAGCTTCATGCGCACCGCGCGCACCCCCGAGACGGTGTTGTCGCCGAGGAAGGCCTCGGGGGCGGCGAGCCAGACGAACTCCACGCCCTCGTCCTCGGCGTTCTTCACCTCGCGCAGCGATCCCGGCATGTTGGCGCGGTCGCGCCGGTACAGGCACTTCACCGAGGCGGCACCCTGTCGCACGGCGGTGCGCACGCAATCCATCGCGGTGTCGCCGCCGCCGATCACCACCACCGCCTTGCCCGACGCGTCCAGCAGGCCGCTGTCGAAGCCCGGCACCTCGTCGCCGAGCGAGCGGCGGTTCGACGCGGTGAGGTAGTCGAGCGCCTTGACGATGCCGGGCAGGCCGACGCCGGGGCCGCCGATGTCGCGCGACTTGTAGACGCCGGTGGCGATCAGCAGCGCGTCGTGCTGCTCGCGCAGCGAGGCGAACGCGATCGTCTCGTCGCTGTCCGCATCCGCGATGCCGCGGCCGAGATGGAACCGCACGCCGCCATCCTGGAGCAGCGCGTGGCGGCGCATCACAATCTCCTTCTCCAGCTTGAAGCCCGGGATGCCGTAGATCATCAGGCCGCCGACCCGGTCGTAGCGGTCGTAGACGTGCACCTGGTAGCCGAGGCGGCGAAGCTGATCGGCCGCCGCCAGACCGCCCGGACCGGCGCCGATCACGCCGATCGACTGCGCGCGCTCGCGACGCGGCCGCGCCGGCTTCACCCAGCCCATCTCCCAGGCGTGGTCGGTGATGAAGCGCTCGACCGCGCCGATGGTGACGCTCTCGAAGCCGCGCTCGATGACGCAGTTGCCCTCGCAGAGCCGGTCCTGCGGGCAGATGCGGCCGCAGATCTCGGGGAAGTTGTTGGTCGCGGCGCTCACCTCGTAGGCCTCCTCGAGACGGCCCTCGGCGCTGAGCTTCAGCCAGTCCGGGATGTTGTTCGAGACCGGGCAGTGCACCGAGCAGAACGGCACGCCGCACTGCGAGCACCGTCCGGCCTGGGCCTCGGCCTGGGCCACGCTGAACGAGCGGTAGATCTCGTGGAAGTCCTCGCGCCGCTCCTCGGCCGCGCGCTTGTCCGGCTGGTGCTGCTCCAGGTGGGTGAATTGCAGCATGCGTTCGGGCATGCGGATGTCCTTGAGTAGCGGAGAGGCCGGGGGAGCGGGCAGGCTGGCGCGTGTCCTGCAAGACGCAACCCAACATGCGATCCGAAACTACGGAAGGTCGCCACGGATTAAAAGACAGCCTTGCTGACCGGCTTCACGGCATCGCGCGCCTTGGCCAGGTGCCACGGCGTGCCGCGTCCCGAAGATGGAGCCGATACGGTCCTTCTACAGCGGCACGTCGCGACGCCCGCCTCCCGCGCGGTAGCGCGCGATGTAGGCGGGAACCACCATCTCCACCGGCGTGGGCAGGATGGCGAAGCTGTCGAAGCCCGCCGCGCCGTCGGCGACGACGTTGTCGCGCGTCAGCATCGCCAGCTGATCGCGGGTGAGCGGCTTGCCGGGCAGCCGCTCCATCAGCGTGGCCTGCAGCCGCGCCAGGCCCATCGGGATCTCGACCATCGGCCGCCGGCGCCGCAGCTCGCTCAGCATCCAGGCCAGAAGCTCGCGGAAGCTCCAGACCCGCGGGCCGCCGAGCTCGAAGATGCGGCCGCGCGTGGACGGATCGGCCAGGGCGGCGACGGCGGCGTCGGCGACGTCTCCCACGTAGACCGGCTGGAACCGGGTGTCGCCGCAGAACACCGGCATGAACGGCACCAGGCGGCTCATCGCGGCAAAGCGGTTGAAGAACGCGTCCTCCGGTCCGAACACGATCGAGGGCCGCAGCACGACGGCGCCAGGGAAGGCATCGCGCACCGCCTCCTCCCCGGCCATCTTGCTGGTGCCGTAGGCGCTCGGGCTGTCGGCGCTGGCGCCGATCGCCGAGACCTGCACCAGGGCGCCGGCGCCGGCGGCCGCGGACAGGCGCGCCACCCGTCCCGCGCCCTCGACGTGGATGCGCGCGAAATCGCCGCGCCGGCTCTCCGCCAGGATGCCGACCAGGTTGACGACGAGGTCCGCGCCCTCGACGGCGCGCGCGACGCTCGCCTCGTCGGTGAGCGAGGCGAACAGCGGCACCACCTGGCCGACCTGGCCCATCGGCCGCATCTCGTTGGCCCGCGCCGGCTGCCGCACCGCGATCCGCACCACGTGACCCTGGGCCGCCAGCCGCTTGACCATGTAGCGGCCGAGGAAGCCGGAACCGCCGAATAAAGTCGCCACACTGCGCGCCGCCATCTGACCCCCGTACCTGACCACTCTCGTTCCCGGGTGGAACGAGGGCGGCGGCGAATGTATCCCCCTCGCCGTGCTTTGGCAGGAACAAGGGGCTCTGCCCCTTGAACCCCGTCAGGCGCGGAGCCTTCGAAATCCGTCACCTGATGGATCGGGGTCTGGGGCCTCCGGCCCCGATGGGTCAAAGGTGAAGCCCTGGCCTGCCGCGCGGCGCCTGTTGACGCCGCAGCGACGCCCCGGTAGATCGCGCTCCCACCACCCGCCATGTCGGATCGGCGGTTGCCCCTCAGCCCAGGTGGCGGAATTGGTAGACGCGCAGGTTTCAGGTACCTGTGGCCGAAAGGTCGTGGAAGTTCGAGTCTTCTCCTGGGCACCAAGGGACGTCTGTCGATGAGCGTCACGCAGTTCATGCCGGGTGCCAGCATACACCTGCACCGTCACGACCTGCCCGACGATCTCCGCCTCGAGGGTGCGGTCGCGGTCGATACCGAGACCATGGGGCTCAACCCGCACCGCGACCGGCTCTGCCTGGTGCAGCTCTGCGACGGCACGCGCGCGGGCGGTGTCGCCCAGGTGCATCTGGTGCAGATCATCCCCGCCTCGCTCGGTGGCCGGGACGCGGACCGCCCCAACCTGAAGCGGCTGCTGGCCGATCCGGACGTGCTCAAGCTGATGCACTTCGCCCGCTTCGACGTCGGCATCCTGCAGCACGCGCTCGACATCACCGTGGCGCCGGTGCGCTGCACCAAGATCGCGGCCAAGCTGGTGCGCACCTTCACGGACCGGCACGGGCTGCGCGAGCTGTGCCGGGAGCTGCTCGGCATCGAGCTGAACAAGCAGCAGCAGAGCTCGGACTGGGGTGCTTCCGACCTCACGCCGGAGCAGCTCAGCTATGCCGCATCCGACGTGCTGCACCTGCACGCGCTGTGGGAGCGGCTGGAGCGGCTGCTGATCCGCGAGGACCGGCTCGAGCTGGCGCTCGCCGCCTACGCCTTCCTGCCCGCGCGTGCGCGGCTCGACCTGCTCGGCTACGAGAACCCGGACCTGTTCGCGCACTGAGCCCGTCCGGGCCGGCGTCCGCGCGCGGGAGGCCGGTCGCCCGCGGTCCGCGCGATTGACCGGCTGAGCCGGGCTGACCCATACAAAGGCCACGGAGTACCGGCCCCTGGACACGATGACGAGCCCGCACAGCACCCACGCTCCCGACGACCTGCGGATCGCCGCGGAGGTGCTGCGCGCCGAGGCCGACGGGCTGTCGGCGCTGGCCGGC
>CAXTOC010000227.1:0-1462 GCA_964245725.1 uncultured Acetobacteraceae bacterium
CCTCCAGGCCACCGATCCGCGCCACCACCGCGCCGGTGGCGGCGTCGAACACCAGCACGGCGCTGGTGCGGTCGATCTCGGCGTGGGCGTCCCAGCCGCCGGCGGCGACGAAGCGCCCGTCCGGCGACACCGCCGCGGCTCCGATCTTGCCGCCCTCTCCGGCGCCGACCGGCGGGCGCAGCACGCGCAGCGGCCGCCCGTCCGGCAGCGACCACAGCCGCACCGTCTTGTCGTCCGACGCCGTCGCCGCCAGTCGGCACGCCGCATCGACGCCGATGCCGCGGATGGCCGCGACATGCATGCCGGTCTCGACGCGCAGGATCGGGCGCTGGTCGGGGCAGCCGTTGACCGCGGCCTGCGTCGCCGCGCTCGGCTGGCCGTCGATCGGGCCCCTGTAGCAGCCGGCGTCGGCGAGGCGGCGGCCGGCGCGCGGGTGCACGGCCCGGTGCCGCAGGGGCGTTTCCTGGAAGCACTTGGCCTGTTCGCGCGCACCCAGCGGCTGGCCCAGTCACAGCGGCCGGGGCAGGGGGGCGGGCTGGTCGCGGCGGCGCATCGCCTGGCCGATCCTGCCCGCATGGGCACGCTGTTCAAGGCGATGGCGCTGTGCCACCCCTCGCTCGCCGTGCCTCCCGGCTTCGAGGCCGGTCTTGAGGATAGCCACGCATGAACCCGCCGCTGCTCTCCAGCCCGCTGCTCGTCGGCACCCCCCACGGCTTCTTCACCCGACTCGGCGGCGTCTCCGGCGGCCCGTTCGAGAGCCTGAACTGCAGCGTCTCCTCCGGCGACGACCCGGCCCTGCTGCGCGAGAACCGCGCCCGCGTCGCCCGCGCCGTCGGCGCGGCACCGGAGTCGCTGCTCGGCGTCACCCAGCTGCATGGCACCGACTGCGTCATCGTGGAACGCGGCTGGGCGCCGGGCGAGGGACCGCGTGCCGACGCCATGGCGACCCGGCTGCCCGGCCTGGCACTCGGGATCATCACCGCCGACTGCGCGCCGGTGCTGCTGGCGGACCGGGATCGCGGTGTCGTCGCGGCGGTGCATGCGGGCTGGCGCGGCGCCGTGGCCGGGATCCTCGAGGCGACGGCGCGGGCGATGCGCGCGCTCGGCGCCGAGCCCGAGGCGATCCGCGCCGTCATCGGGCCCTGCATCGCGCCGAACTCCTACGAGGTCCGCGAGGACCTGCGCGGCAGCGTGCTGGCTGCGGGCAGCGACGCCGCGCGCTTCTTCGCCCCGGGCAGGCGTCCGGGACACCATCAGTTCGACCTGCCCGGCTACTGCGCCGCGCGCCTGCGCGGCTGCGGCGTCGGCACGGTGCACTGGCTCGCCCGCGACACCCTGTCCGATCCGGTGCATTTCTTCAGCCACCGCCGGCGCACGCTCGCCGGCGAGGGGGCGATCGGGCACCAGATCTCGGTGATCGCGTGCGCGGAGCCGGCATCGTGAGGCGCCGGCCGGCGATGGC
>CAXTOC010000227.1:1472-4603 GCA_964245725.1 uncultured Acetobacteraceae bacterium
CTCCTGAGCCTGGCCCGCTGCGGCGACCTGCCGCATCCGTTCCAGGGCAATCCCGGCGGCATCGCCATGCGTCTGGCGGTGCCGCCGCCGCCGCGGCTGTCGATCCCGCCATCGACCCAGGCGCTGCTGCCCGCCGCCGCCGCGTCGCGGTTCGCGTCCGACCTGTCCGCGGCGCTGCTCGGCCAGGAAGTGCCGGCGGAGGCGCAGCCTCCCAAGCCCGGGGACTGGCGGCTGCAGTTCGGCGCCGCCCTGCGACAGGGCCAGATGGTGCCGAGCTTCAGCGTGTTCAGCCCGTCCGGGGAGCTGCGCGGCAGCATCGAGGGCGCGCCGCTCGCCGCCGCGGACTGGCTGCGCGGCGACCCCGCGGCGCTGTCGCGCGCCGCCCAGGATGCCGGGCCGAAGCTCGCCGACCTGCTGACCGGCATACAGGCGGCGCAGATGCAGTCCGATCCGCACAGCCTGATGCACCGGCCGGCGCGTATCTACTTCACCGGCGTGACCGGGGCGCCGGGCGACGGCGACATCTCGCTGGCCCGGCAGATGGCGGTGTCGCTGCCGGACGGCGGCAACGTGATCCAGAACACCGCGAGCGGCGCCGACTTCACCCTGCGCGGACAGGTCAAGCTGCGTCGCCTCGACGCCAGGACGGATCATGTCGAGATCGTCTGGACGGTGCTCGACGCCTCCGGCGCCGAAGCCGGCCGGGTGGCGCAGCTCAACGACATCCCGGCGCACACGCTGGACGGCTACTGGGGCGACGTCTCCATCGTGGTGGCGCAGGAGGCGGCCGGCGGCGTGCGCCAGGTGATCACCAACAATTCCGGCCGCACCCATAAGCCGCTGCCGCCGCCGCATCCCGCCACGACACCAGAACGAGTAACGTGACAGCCTGGCGACACGTTGCTAGGAAGGCGCCGCACCGGAGCCGCTGCCATGAAGATCGTCGCCTGCAACAGCAACCGGCCCCTCGCCGAAGCGGTCGCCGCGGCGCTCAACCTACCGCTCTGCCGTGCCGTGGTGCGCCGCTTCGCCGACCTCGAGATCTTCGTCGAGATCCAGGAGAACGTCCGCGGCGAGGACGTGTTCGTGGTGCAGAGCACCTGCTACCCGACCAACGACAACCTGATGGAACTGCTGATCATGCTCGACGCGCTGCGCCGCGGCTCGGCGCGACGCATCACGGCGGTGATCCCCTACTTCGGCTATGCGCGGCAGGACCGCAAGTCCGGCCCGCGCACGCCGATCAGCGCCAAGCTGGTGGCCAACCTGATCACCGAGGCAGGTGCCAACCGGGTGCTGACGCTCGACCTGCATGCCGGCCAGATCCAGGGCTTCTTCGACATCCCGGTGGACAACCTGTTCGCGGCCCCCCTGTTCACCCGCGACATCAACGAGCGTCACCCGGCGCGCGACCTGATGATGGTCTCGCCTGACGTCGGCGGCGTGGTGCGCGCCCGCCAGCTGGCGAAGCGGCTCAACACCGATCTCGCGATCATCGACAAGCGGCGCGAGCGCGCCGGCGTGTCGGAGGTGATGAACGTGATCGGCGACGTAGCCGGCCGGCACTGCATCCTGATCGACGACATCGTCGACAGCGGCGGCTCGCTGTGCAACGCCGCCACCGCCCTGGTCGAGCACAGGGCGAACTCGGTGAGCGCCTACGTCACCCACGGCGTGCTGACCGGGGGCGCGGTGGCCCGCGTCTCAGACTCGCCGATCGAGATGATGACCATCACCGACAGCATCCTGGCCACCGAGGCGGTGCGCGACAGCGACACCGTGCGCCAGATCAGCATCGCCCAGCTGCTCGCCAACGCGATGCGCGCGATCTCCGACGAGAGCTCGGTCAGCTCGCTGTTCGACTGATGCGCCCCGTGCTGGCACCCAGGTCGTTCTGGTACCTCCGCCACGGCGAGACCGACTGGAACGCGCGCAACCTGTCGCAGGGCCGCACCGACGTGGCGCTGAACGCGCGCGGCCTGGCGCAGGCGCAGAACGCCGGCGCCATCCTCGCCACCCGTGCCGATGCCTACGCGCCGATCGCCCGCATCGTCTCCTCGCCGCTCGGCCGCGCGCTTCGCACCGCCGAGATCGCGGCCGAGGCGATGCGCCGCACCGGCCATCCGCTGCCGCCGGTCGGCGTCGATCCTGAGCTGCGCGAGGTGTGCTTCGGCGTCCAGGAAGGCCAGCCGATGGGCGACTGGTACGATAGCTGGATCGCCGGCGACTTCACCCCGGAGGGCGCCGAGGTGTTCGCCGACCTGATGGCCCGTGCCGCGTCCGCGGTGGATCGCGCCACCGCAGGCGAGGGCACCGTGCTCGTCGTCTGCCACGGCGCGATGTTCCGCGCCCTGCGCGCGGTGATGGGGCTGCCGGCCAACGTGCGCCTGCCGAACGCGGTGCCGCTCTGGCTGCGGCCGGGCGATCCCTGGTCCCTCACCGAGGTGGCCTGAGCAGGCTGTGGGCGCGGACCTCCGGTTCCTTGCGTCCATCAGCGGGATTGGCTAAACCGCCGCACCATGCCGGCACCCCTGGAGGCCGACGCGTGATGTCAGGAGAGTGCTGTGGCCAATTTCACGACGATCGAGGCGTCGGCGCGCGCGAAGGCTGGTAAGGGGGCAGCGCGTGCGACGAGGCGGGACGGGCTGGTCCCTGGCGTCATCTACGGCGCCAAGCAGGAACCGAGCCTGATCGCGCTCGATCCGCGCCTGGTGCTGCGCGAGCTGACCCGCACCGGCTGGCGCTCGCGGCTGTACGAGATCACCGAGGGCGGCGGCACGCCGATGCGTGCGCTGATGCGCGACGTGCAGCTGCATCCGGTCAGCGACCGGCCGATCCACGTCGACTTCCAGCGCCTGGCGCCCGGCGAGCGGATCAAGGTCGCGGTCCAGGTCACGTTCTCCGGCGAGGAGAGCTCGGTCGGCCTGAAGCGCGGCGGCGTGCTCAACATCGTGCGCCACAGCGTCGAGGTGAACGTCGACCCCGACCACATCCCCGAGCGCTTCGAGGTCGACCTGTCCGGGCTGGACATCAACGACAACGTGCGCTGGTCCGACATCCGGAACGCCGAGCATGCGAGCCCTGTGATCACCGACCGTGACTTCGTGATCGCCACCGTCGCGGCGCCCACC
>CAXTOC010000228.1:0-4597 GCA_964245725.1 uncultured Acetobacteraceae bacterium
CCATCGCCGAGGCGCGCAGCCACGGCGACCTGTCCGAGAACGCCGAGTACCACGCGGCACGGGAACGCCAGTCCTTCGTCGAGGGCCGCATCCAGGAGCTCGAGGAGATCATGTCCTCGGTCGAGGTGATCGAGCCCTCGACCCTGTCCGGCGACCACGTGAAGTTCGGCGCCCTGGTCAGCCTGGTGGACGAGGAGACCGACAAGGAATCCACCTACCAGATCGTCGGCGTCTACGAGGCCGACATCAAGTCCGGCCTGCTCTCGGTGTCCTCGCCGCTGGCCAAGTCGCTGATCGGCAAGAAGAAGGGCGACAACGTCTCGGTGCCGGCACCCGGCGGCGACCGCACCTACGAGATCCTCGCCATACGTTATGGCTGACAGCGGCCGTGAGGGCCGGAGCCTGATGGGGCGGCGTTGATCGGCCCCGACGACGTGCTGGCGGCGGCGGCACGAATCGAGGGGCGCGTCATCCGCACGCCGACGCTGACGTCGGAGTCGCTGTCGCGCGCGACCGGTGCCGCGATCACGCTCAAGCTCGACAACCTGCAGGCGATCGGCTCGTTCAAGGAGCGCGGTGCGGCCAACAAGCTGGCCATGCTGACGGCGGAGGAACGACGCCGCGGCGTGATCGCGGTGTCCGCCGGCAACCACGCCCAGGGGGTCGCGCGCCACGCCAGCCTGCACGGCATCGACGCGGTCATCGTGATGCCGCGCTTCACGCCGGCGGCCAAGGTGACGCGCACCGCCGCCTGGGGTGCCAGGGTGGTGCTGCAGGGAGACGATTTCACCGAGGCCGCGGCGCACGCCGACGCGCTGTGCCGCAGCGAGTCGCGCGTCTTCGTGCATCCCTACGACGATCCGGCGATCATGGCCGGACAGGGCACCTGCGGCCTGGAGCTGCTCGAGGATGCCGGGCCGCTCGACGTGCTGGTGGTTCCGGTAGGCGGGGGCGGCCTGATCGCCGGCTGCGCCACGGCGGCGGCCGGGCTGCGGCCGGGGCTCGAGGTGGTCGGGGTGCAGGTGGAGAGCCACGCCTCGCTGAACTGCCATCCCGGCGACGAGATCGTGCCGGCCGGAGGCGCCACCATCGCCGAGGGGATCGCGGTGATGCGGGTCGGACGCCACCCGCTGGAGGTGATCCGGGCGCGCGTCGGCACCGTGCTGTCGGTGCCCGAACATGCGGTCGAGAACGCCATCACCCTGCTCGCGGAGTCCGCCAAGCTGGTCGCCGAGGGCGCGGGTGCGGCCGCCCTGGCCGCGGTGCTGACCTATCCCGAGCGCTTCCGCGGCAGACGGGTGGCGATGCCGATCTGCGGCGGCAACATCGACAGCCGCATCCTCGCCAACACGCTGCTGCGCTCGCTGCTGCGCGACGGGCGCCTGCTCCGCCTGCTGATGGAGATCCCCGACCGTCCGGGCGTGCTCGCCGACATCGCCACCCGGATCGGCGGCATCGGCGGCAACATCATCGAGGTCTCGCACCAGCGCCTGTTCGCCGCTCCCAGCGTGCAGGCGGCGGAGCTCGAGGTCATGGTCGAGGCGCGCGACCCGCAGCACGCCGAGCAGATCACCGCGACGCTGCGCGAGAGCTACGTGCTGCGTCGCGCCTGAACCATTTCGCCGACCACACGGTCTACTTGGTGCCGAACAGGCGGTCGCCGGCGTCGCCGAGGCCGGGGCGGATATAGCCGTTCGCGTCCAGCTCGCGGTCGATCGCCGCGGTGATCAGCTTCACGCCGGGATGCGCCGCGGTGAAGCGGGCGAGCCCTTCGGGTGCCGCGAGCAGGCAGACGAAGCTGATCTGCCGCGCACCGGCCGCCTTGAGCCGCGACACCGCGGCGATCGCGCTGTGTCCGGTGGCGAGCATCGGGTCGACCACGATGCTGAGCCGGCCGGCCATGTCGTCGGGCAGCTTGAGGTAGTACTCGACCGCCTGCAGCGTCTCGTGGTCGCGATACAGCCCGACATGGCCGACCCGCGCCGCCGGCACCAGGTCGAGCATCCCGTCCAGGATGCCGTTGCCGGCGCGCAGGATGGAGACGAAGCAGAGCTTCTTGCCCGACAGCATGCGTCCGGTGGTGCGCTCCAGCGGCGTCTCGATCTCGACCTCCTCGAGCGGCAGGTCGCGCGTCGCCTCGTAGGCCATCAGCAGGCTGATCTCGCGCGACAGCCGGCGGAAGCCGGCGGTCGAGGTCGTCGCCTGACGCAGCCGCGCCAGCTTGTGCTGCACCAGCGGGTGGTCGATGACCACCACGTTGGGCACCATGACGTCGGGCGACGTCGCCACCGGAACGCTAGGAGCCGGCCGGCGCGAAACTCAGCGAGACGCCGTTCATGCAGTAGCGATCGCCAGTCGGCTTCGGGCCGTCCGGGAACAGGTGGCCGAGATGGCCGTGGCACTTCGCGCAGTGCACCTCGATCCGGCGCATGAACAGGCTGTCGTCCTCCCGCGTCTCCACCGCACCCTCGATCGGAGCGAAGAAGGAGGGCCAGCCGCTGCCGCTCTCGTACTTGGTGTCGGAGGTGAACAGCGGGTTGTCGCAGGCCGCGCAGTGGAACAGCCCGTCACGCTTCTCGTAGTTCAGCGGGCTGCTGCCGGCGCGCTCGGTCCCGTGCTCGCGCAGCACCCGGTACTGCTCGCGCGAAAGCTTGTCGCGCCAGATCTCGTCACCCTGGACGTCGTCCTTCGTCGAATGGCTGCTCATCCGGTGCCTCGCTCTGCTGGATGCCATGCAGATGGGATCGGCGCGCCGGAAACCTAGCACCGCCGTCACCCTTAGGAACACGTCAAGCACAGGAGGGATCCCATGTCCGAGACCAATCAGCCACCGGACGAGGACGAGAAGGTGGACGATGCGGTGGAGGACACCTTCCCGGCGAGCGATCCCCCGTCGACCGGCGGCAGCACCGGTCCGGACGATCCGCTGGCTCCCCCTGCCCCGGTCTCGCCCTGAGGCCCGGATCGGTGGCATGGTTCCGGATCGGTCCCACCCGGAGCACGTCCGATGCCATCGTCCACGCCGACCATAGGGCCGCCCCGTCCGGTCATGCTCGTCATCCTGGATGGGTTCGGCTGGCGCGAGGAGATCGCCGACAACGCGGTGCGCCAGGCCCGCACCCCGACCTTCGACCGGCTCTGGGCAGCGGGTCCGCACGCCTTCCTGCGCACCTGCGGCCCCGACGTCGGCCTGCCAGGCGGGCAGATGGGCAACTCCGAGGTGGGACACCTCAACATCGGCGCCGGCCGGGTGGTGATGCAGGAGCTGCCGCGCATCTTCTCGGCCATCGAGACCGGCAGCGTCACCGAGCTGCCGGCGATGCGGACCCTGATCGCAGCCCTGCGCCGCAGCGGCGGCACCTGCCACCTGCTCGGCCTGGCCTCGCCGGGCGGCGTGCACGCGCATCAGGACCATGCGGTGGCGCTGGCCCGGATCCTGACCGGAGCCGGCCTGCCGGTCGCCCTGCACCTGTTCACCGACGGTCGCGACACCCCGCCGCGGTCGGCGCGCGATGATCTCGCCACCCTGCGCGCCGGCCTGCCGGCGCGAGCGGGGATCGCCACCCTCTGCGGCCGCTACTTCGCGATGGACCGCGACCATCGCTGGGAACGGGTGCGCCGCGCCTACGACGTGATCGTGAGCGGCGAGGGACCGCGCGCGGCGGACCCCGACGCGGTGCTGGCCGAGGCCTACGCCGCCGAGGTGACCGACGAGTTCGTCCCGCCCACGGTGATCGGCGCGTACGCCGGCATGCGCGACGGCGACGCGCTGCTGTCTTTCAACTTCCGCGCCGATCGCATCCGCCAGCTCTACGACGCGCTGCTCGATCCGGATTTCGGGGGCTTCGAGCGCGGGCGCTTCGTCCGCTTCGCCTGCGCCGTCGGCATGACCCGCTACAGCGACCGGCTGGCGGGACGGATCGAGGTGCTGTTCCCGCCGCAGAGCCTCGACGCGCTGCTCGGCGACGTGGTCTCGGCGGCAGGACGACGGCAGCTGCGCATGGCCGAGACCGAGAAGTATCCGCACGTCACCTACTTCCTCAACGGCGGCCGCGAGGCGGTGCTGCCGGGGGAGGATCGGATCATGGTGCCCTCGCCCAAGGTCGCGACCTACGATCTGCAGCCGGAGATGTCCGCACCCGAGCTGACCGACCGGGCAGTCGAGGCCATCGCCTCGGGCCAGTACGACCTGATCGTGCTGAACTTCGCCAACCCCGACATGGTCGGCCACACCGGCAACCTCGCCGCCGCGATCCGCGCGGTGGAGACCGTCGATGCCGGGCTCGGGCGGATCGCGGCTGCGATCGCGCAGGCCGGCGGGGTGCTGCTGGCCACCGCCGACCACGGCAACTGCGAGACCATGCGCGATCCCCAGAGCGGCGCGCCGCACACCGCGCACACGCTCAACCCGGTGCCGGTGGTGCTGTCCGGGGGAGCCGGCGCGGCACTGCATGACGGGCGGCTCGCCGACCTGGCGCCGACCCTGCTGGCGCTGATGGGCCTCGACCAGCCGGCGCTGATGACCGGGCGATCGCTGCTCGACCCGGCCTGAGGCCCGGACGCGCGCCCGACGGCACCGCTCCGGCTGGCCCTGCTC
>CAXTOC010000229.1:0-4570 GCA_964245725.1 uncultured Acetobacteraceae bacterium
CTTGTAGGTGCAGACCCAGCGCGCCGCCTTCGAGCAGCGCTGGTGCCTGCCGGCGCTGTCGGGGCGGGCGCGCTGGGTCTGCACCTACAAGTGCGCGCTGCGCCTGTGGCCTGAGGCACCCGGCCATTCCAACCAGGGCCTGCGCTACTGGCGCAGGCCCGTCGGGCTCGACCGCGCGCTCGGCTTGCCGGCGCACCGTGCCGCCCCGGACGCCTACGTCACCGCGCACCACCTGCGCGACATGCTGGCGCTGGCGGGGCTGTCGCAGCTGCTGACCTGGTCGAGCGAGCCCGCCCTGCTGGTGCGGGTGCCCTACGGGCCTTCGCGCGGGCGTCGCTGGGCCGACCTGGATGACGCCGCGCTGGTGCGGATCATCGAGACCGAGGCCGGCGGCAACCTCGACATGCGGTTCAGCGCCCGCACCGAGCAGGCGCGCCGGGCCGGCGCTCCTCCGGCCTCAGGCCAGATGTCGCTCGGCCTGGCGCAGACGCCGTCGATCTGAGACGCGCTTCGGGAGCGGCGCCGGCTCAGAGCCGGGTTAGAGATAGTCGCGCAGCATCGGCACCAGCGGCTTGTCGGCGTCCGGCATCGGATACTCCGATAGCCGGTCCGGCGTCACCCAGGCCAGCGTCTGCCCCTCGTGCGGCCGCGGCGTGTTGTTCCAGCGCCGGCACAGATACAGCGGCATCAGCAGGTGGAAGTCGGCGTAGCCGTGCGAGGCGAAGCTGAACGGCGCGAGGCAGGCCTGCGACAGCTCGATGCCGAGCTCCTCGCGCAGCTCGCGGACCAGCGCCTGCTCGGGCGTCTCCCCTGCCTCGACCTTGCCGCCGGGGAACTCCCACAGGCCGGCCATCCTGCGCCCCTCCGGGCGTCGCGCCAGCAGGATGCGGCCGTCGCCGTCGATCAGGGCGCAGGCCGCCACCAGCACCACCGGACGCTGCGTGGACGGGGCGGCCACCGCCGGCCTCCGCTCGGCGGCCGCGGCGGCGGGATCGGGGCGAAGGTCGGCGTGCCCGGCCTCGAACAGCAGCACCGGATGGCTGCCGCCGCGGGCCAGGAACAGCTGCCGCGACGTGCCGGCCTCGCGAAAGCCGATCCGGCGCAGCACCGCCGCCGAGGCCGGATTGTCGGTCGCCACCTGCGCGACCAGGCGGTCGAGATCGAGCCGCGCCAGCGCCCAACGCGCCAGACGTCCGGCCGCCTCGCCGGCGACGCCGTCGTTCCAGTAGCGGCGCGCGATCCAGTAGCCGAGGTCGCCGGTACGGGCGGCGGAGTCGATACGCAGCCCGACGCAGCCGAGCAGGCGCCCGTCCGGTGCCACTCCCGGCTCGCCCCCCGACACGGCGACCGGTCGGGACGCGTCGGCTTCGGCGATGATGACGAAGTGGTAGGCCGTGCCGGACGCGGCCTGGCCGGCGGCGGCCTCGATCCACTCGTCGGTCAGCTTGCGCGGGTAGGGGAAGGGCAGGCGCGGCAGCATGCGCACCACGCCCCAGTCGTTGACCAGCCGATGGATCGATTCCGCATCGCTCGGTCGCGGCGGCCGCAGCACGAAGCGCGGTGTGGCGAGCCGGAGTGCCAGGCCGTCGGCACCGGCCTCCGCGGTCACGCCGCTTCGATGCCGCGCGCCATCAGCAGGCCGCGCAGGTTGCGAATCACCGGGAACACCTCCTGGTTGCGATCCTCGCCCTGTGCGTCGTGCGCCGCCTGTTCCAGCTCGACGATGTCGCGGTCCTCGCGGAAGATCCGCTCGGTGAACAGCACCAGCAGCGGCCAGGCGGCGTGGAGGAGGCCCGGTATCTTCGGCTTGCGCACCGAAAGCAGGCCGAAGGTGCGGTTGCGCCGCTGCTCGACATCCTGCGGGGTGTAGGCGATCCACAGATCCATCACCGGCTCCGCCCCCGAGGTGCGTATGCGCAGCGTCTGGTAGGGGTACTCGGTGCGTATCGTCATCACGTCGCGGTCGGCGTGCTGCTTCTCGGTGCCGCGGCGCTGCTTGAAGATCAGCGCCTCGCCGATCGGCTGCTTGCCGCCGGTGCGGGCGAAGCTGTAGCGCGCCTCGATCCAGTCCTCGCCAGCGTCCTGGCCGAGGAAGCGCGGCCGGATCTGTCCCATCTGCTTGGCGTGCATGAACTGATGGTTCATGTCCATCAGGTTCTCGTGCATGAAGCTGTAGTGGCAGCCGATCACGCGGCCGAACCGCCGGGTCTTGTAGGCGTCGTCGTCGGCGGCGCCGAACGCCGGCAGCGGCACGACGTCGGCCTGCGCCGGATCACCCGGGAACACCAGGATCAGGCCGCTGCGCTCGCGGCACGGATAGGCGCGCACGCCGTTGGGCAGCTTGTCCTTGCCGAGGTACGGCACGTCGACGCACTTGCCCGACCGCCCGTAGGCCCAGCCGTGATAGCAGCAGCGCACCGACTGGCCGTCCACGCTGCCGCGCGACAGGGGCACCTGCCGGTGCGCGCAACGGTCCTCGAGCGCGTACACCGCGCCCTCCCTGGGCCGCACCAGCACGATCGGCTCGCCGGCATAGGTGGTCGCCAGGGTGCCGCCGGGCTTGAGCTCGTGCGACCAGGCGAGCGGGTACCAGTGGTCGGGATGACTTCGGATCCGCCTCAGGTCGGGAGCGCGCGCCAGCGGCGGCGGCGTATCGGTGGCAAAGGCGTGATCCATCGTCCCTCGATGTGCAGCGATGCACCGCGCGCGGTGCCAGGCGGGGCCAGCATAGACGTTCGCGAGGCCAAGGCGAGCGGCGAATCGCCCGGCGCCGTGTAACGAACCGCGGCTGCACAGCGCCGTGCGGCCCTGCCGCCGGATCATGCAGCGCTGCCGGAACTTCCACCGCATCGCACGAAACGGGTCGACCGCCTGACCGGAAAGTGAGACATTGATGAGCAACAGGATCCGAAATCCACAAATATCTCAGCCTTTTGCCGAGATCTGCATTAATTTGGAGCAAGATGCTTGCATAGAACGCAGATGAGGATGCAGCCCACCAGACGGCAGTTGCTGACGCGGATCGGCGTCACTGCCGGCAGCGTCGCGATGTACCAGGCGATGACGCAGCTCGGGCACGCGGCGGGCACCGACTTCGCCGGACCCCCGGCGCTGAGCGGCGGCAAGACCGGCACCAGCGTGCTGGTGCTCGGCGCCGGCCTGGCCGGGATGCTGGCTGCGCACGAGCTGCGACGTGCCGGCTACAGCGTGCGGATCCTGGAGTTCCAGAACCGTTCCGGCGGCCGCAACTTCACGCTGCGCGGCGGCGACAGCCTGACCGAGCTCGGCGGCTACACCCAGAAGGTCGATTTCGCGCCGGGCAACTACATCAATCCCGGGCCGTGGCGCATCCCCTATCACCACCAGGCGATCCTGCACTACTGCCATGCCTTCGGCGTGGCGCTCGAGCCGTTCATCGAGGTCAACCACAACAGCTACCTGCACAACAGCAAGACCTTCGGCGGCGTGCCGCAGCGCTACCGCGACGTGCTCAGCGACTTCACCGGCTACACCGCCGAGCTGCTCGCCAAGGCGGTCAACCAGAACAAGCTCGACCAGCCGGTGAGTGCGGAGGAGAAGCAGGACCTGCTCGCCGCGATGCGCGGCTGGGGGCTGCTGAATGCCGAGTACGACTACGTGAAGGGACCGGTGGCCGCGCTGCGACGCGGCTACGGCAAGCCGCGCGGCGGCGGCCCGGACGGCGCGCCGATCCCGTCGCAGCCGCTCGCCCGCGACGAGGTGATGCGCTCGGGCCTGTGGCACTGGCTGTCGTTCAACAGCGTCTACGACATGCAGACCACCATGTTCCAGCCGGTGGGCGGCATGGACATGATCGGCCGCGGCTTCGCCAGGCAGGTCGGCGACCTGATCACCCACAACATCGACGTGAGGCGGATCCAGCAGGACGATTCCGGGGTCACCGTCACCTTCAAGGACAACAACCACGGCGGCGCCGTCGGCCAGGCGAAGGCGGACTACTGCGTCTGCACCATCCCGCTCTCGATCCTGAGCCAGCTCGAGGTGCAGGTCAGCGGGCCGATGCGCGATGCCATCGCCGCCGTGCCCTACGCCTCCTCGGTCAAGGTCGGGCTCGAGTTCAGGCGCCGGTTCTGGGAGGAGGACGAGGCGATCTACGGCGGCATCAGCTTCACCGACCAGCAGATCAGCCAGATCTCCTACCCGAGCCACGGCTACTTCTCGTCGGGCAAGGCGGTGCTGCTCGGCGGCTACATGTTCGGCGCCGCTGCGTACGACTTCGCCGGCAAGACGCCGCAGCAGCGCGTGCAGGCGGCACTCGACCAGGGCTCTGTGCTGCACAAGCAGTACAGGGACGAGTTCGTCACCGGGGTGGGTGTCGCGTGGAGCCGGATGCCGTGGTCGCTGGGCTGCTGCGGCACCTGGAGCGAGGATGCTCGCCAGACGCACTACAAGGCGCTGACCGAGATGGACGGCCGGGTGGTGCTGGCAGGCGAGCACGCCTCCTATATCGGCTGCTGGCAGGAGGGCGCGCTGCTGTCCTCGATCAGTGCTGTCGAACAACTCCACCAGCGTGCGGTGCAGGCAGGTTGAG
>CAXTOC010000230.1:0-4566 GCA_964245725.1 uncultured Acetobacteraceae bacterium
ATCTGGTTGTGACGGTGTCGGGGGCGGAGGAGCTCGCGGAGTTCGTCATAGGTCCGGCAGCGGAAGCGGCGGAAGCGGCGAGCCGTGACCTCCGGCCGCTCCGTTACCGTATCCGAGCCACAGCAAACGCAGTTCATCCCGCCCGCCCGGTCCTTCCGATGCCGAAGATGCTACGTCGGCGCTCTACCTGCTGCCAGAGCGAACGTTGGCGCGAGACCTGACAGAACCGTCTGGCGGGCGAACCAAGCCGCGGCTTTCGACAAGATGTCGCGCTCGAGCCGGAGCTGACGCACCTCGCGCCGAAGCCGCGCCGACTCCTCCCGCTCGGCTCCGGCCAAGCCCGCGTCAATCGCGACGAGTTTCACCTCCCGACGGCTCTCCTGCCGATCGGCCTGTGCAACCCAGTTCCGGCCAGTTCCGGATTGCCTGGGCAGAGGGTTCGAACGTGCGAGCCAGATCGGCCGGGTAGCGTCCGGCTCAAGCCAGCTCGATCATCTGGCGTCCGAACTCCGGGGCATAAGGGAGACAGGTCTGCGGCATCTGGACACCGCCTGCGAAAGCATCATTCGTGTCCACTAAACCGGGGCAATCCCACTCCTGAGGCTCCTCTGCCCGCTTGCGCCGTTTGAAAAGCTATGGATGGCTCCTGCCAGATCATAGGAACCAATCATGCCCTTTGACCATTGGCTCGCCTTCGTTGCTGCCTCCGCTGTGCTTCTCGCGATTCCCGGCCCCACAGTTTTGCTCGTGATTTCCTACGCGCTCGGCCACGGCAGAAAACCGGCTGCGGCGATCGTTGCAGGAGTGGCGTTCGGCGACTTCACTGCAATGACTGCTTCCATGCTGGGCCTGGGAGCCGTGCTCGCGACCTCGGCTTCGGTGTTTACAGGGCTGCGCTGGCTTGGTGGGGCGTACCTCATTTACCTGGGGATCAAGCTGTGGCGCGCGCCAACAGGTGCGGCTGCGTTTGAAGCTGCTCCAACAGCAGGTCCTCTGCGCATGTTTGCCCATGCCTACGCTGTGACAGCTTTGAACCCGAAGGGCATCATCTTCTTCGTCGCGTTTGTTCCGCAGTTCCTGAATACGTCACGCGCCTTCCTGCCGCAGGAGGCTATTCTGGTGAGCACTTTCGTGGTGATGGCGACTTTGAACTCGTTCGGATTTGCGCTCTTAGCTTCAGCGGCCCGGCAGCGGCTCAGGCAGCCGCGCGTGCAGCGGGTTGTAAACAGAACAGGTGGTTCTCTGCTAATCGGGGCGGGGATGTTCGCGCTTGGGTGGAAGCGTGTGGCAGGATAGGGTAGTCGCATGACCGCTTTCACCATTTCCGGACCATGGCGGTTGATTGGCTCTCGCCTGCACGGGTCAGTAGCGTCGTAGATTTGGCAACTAATGATGGTCTGACCTTTAGCCGTGCTGCCGCTCGGAGCCTGCCGTGACTCGCGTCGTCGTCATCAGGAATGCAGGTGCCGGTAAGTCAACGTTGGTGCGCCGCCTCCGCCGACAGTCTGGCATCCGGCACATCGAGATCGATCGATACCTGTGGCAGTCCGGGTGGCTTCCTACTCCGGAAGCTGACTACGAGCAGCAGCATCAGGAGCTCATTGCCGGGCAAGAGTGGGTCATCGATGGCCTCGGGAGGCGGGCCTCGATAGCCGAGCGGGTAGAGCGTGCCACGGAGGTCATCCTGATCGACATGCCTCTCTGGATGCACTTCTGGCTGGCGGCCGACGGCGAACTCAGTGGCGCAGGGCCTTCTAGAGGATGCTCCTGGCGCGATGACAGAGATGCCGCCGACGCTGGCGCTCTTCGAGACAATGTGGAAGGTCGATCGAAGCTGGATGCCGGACATCGGGCGTCTTTGCTCGCAAGCCGAGCAGGCGGCCAAATCGGTCACGCGCCTTGCCAGCATCGATGAGCCTAGCCGCTTCGCTCCATGGCTCTGGGATTTATAGGCCTCATACAGTCGACTCCTTCAGACTCAGAACTGCTCCGCGATGCCACCCAGGATGGTGCGGCGCAGCCCATACTGTGGCGCACCAACGCCGATGCCGGTGCCGTCGCGGATCTCGTAGTTGCGGTCGAGGAGGTTGATCACGTCGAGGCGTACGCGCGTGCCGCGCAGCCGGCCGGACTTGAAGCGCTGCACTACGGCGATGTTAATGGTGTAGTAGCCCGGCAGGGCCCGCCCGTTCGGAACCGTGCCGTCCGCGCGCAGGCCGCTGCCGATGATGAGGTCGGCCGACAGGCGCGCCGGGAAATCGGTGCGGTAGAACAGCGTGTAGGCGGCGCCGCCGGAGCCGGTCCAGTGCTCGTCATGGTCGAGATGGATCCAGCGGTTGGCGATGTAGGCCAGGTCGCCTGAGGAGAAGTCGAACTGCGACGAGACGATGTCCTTGCCGATCGCCCGGGACCAGGCGAGGTTGGCGTAGAGCGAGAACGGACCGCGATCGTAGGTTGTGTTGAACTCGTAGCCGTGCACCTCGCCGCGAGCGTAGTTGAACGCCGAGAGGATGATCGGAGCGCCGAACTGGCCCTCGTCGATCAGGTTGCGCGCCTGCTTGTAGTAGGCATCGAAGCCCACCTGCAGGCCGCGGATCAGGAACTGGGTGACGCCGCCGTCGTAGTAGTTGTCGCGCTCCGCCTTGACCGTGCTGTCCTGCGTCACTTCCGCCGCCGCGGAGGTGCCGTTGAACAGGTTCACGGTGTTGCCGCCGACCAGCTCGAACGGCGGCGGGATGAAGTAGCGCGAGTAGCCGGCGTGCAATGTGGTCGTCGCGGTGGGCTGCCACACCACGTCGACGCGGGGGCTGACCTGGTTCTCGTGGGTGTACTCGTTCACTACGTCGAGGCGAGCACCGTAGTTCACCGTCACGTGCGGCAGGACGCGCCACTCGTCCTGCAGGTAGAGCCCGTACAGGCCGCCGGTCTTGCCTTCACCATCGTGGATGTTGAATGGCGTGTCGCTGGCGGCGAGGTCGCCGCCGTCGCCGGGCTTGATAGCGGAGGCAAGACCGGCGCCGTCGGTGTTGTCGCTGCCGTCGCCCGCAGCCGGCAGCACCGCGGAGTCGGTGGCGGAGACGGTGCGCTCGCCGATCACCTGGAAGCCGGCGCGTATGGTGTGGTGATCGTTCAGATGCCAGCTGGCGTCGGTCTGCGCACCGGTGGAGAGCACCGAGCGGGCGGCGGTCTGCGAGATGCCGTTGAACAGCACGTCGCCGACCAGATCGGGGGTGTAGTACAGGCCGCTGTAGCGGGTGAAGACGGAGCTCTGCAGGCTGACGACGCCGATTTCCTTCTGCAGCGACAGGATGCCGAAATCGGTGATCTCGCGCTGGTGCTCGGTGAGGTCGGTGCTGTCGGCATCGCTTACACCGTCCACCGACAGCCCGAGCGAGGGCGTCTGCCCCGGGTTGTTCGGGATCTGGAAGAACTCGTTGGACATCCCGGCCAGCAGGCTGATCCGGGTGTCGCTGTCGACCACCCAGGATAGGTGCGCGATGCCGTGGTTCTGGTTGCTGAGGTCGTGGATGGCGTTAAACGTGCCCACCGGGTTCTCGATGCCGACGCGGTCGTGCAGGAAGTCGCCGGTGATGAAGTAGTCGACGTTGCCGACGTGGCCGCCGTACGAGAACGAGGGCTGGAGGTAGTCCCGTGCGCCGCCGTAGATCGAGATCTCGCCCCCCGGGTCGGTGGTGCCGCTCTTGGTCGTGAGGTCTACCACGGCGGCGGTGTCGAAGCCGTACTGCGCCGGCAGCGCGCCGGTGATCAGCGACAGCGAGTGCGCGAACCGCGTCTCCAGCGCCTGCCCAAACACCGATAGCCCCTCGGGCAACTGCACGCCGTCGAGACGGAACTGCACCTCGTTGTGGTCGCCGCGGACGTGGATCTGGCCGTATGAGTCTTGAGCAACGCCGGGCGCCTGCAGCAGCACCTGGTCGAGCGGGACGTTGTCGCCCTGCGGGATGGTGTTGAGTGTGCCGCGCCCGAAACGATACGCGGTTGCGCCGAGGTCGGGCTCCAGCTCGCTGCGCGCTTGGTCGAGACGCGCCGTCACCGTGATCATCTCCGGCGCCGGCGTCGGCGCTTCCGCGGCTGCCTGATCTTGGGCTGGTGCCTTGCCAAGCGCGGTGGCCGGCGCATCGGACGGCTTCTGCACCCCGACGCTCACGGACGGTCCGGCCGCGACTTGCGCCAGGGCCGGGAGCGGCATGTCCGCCATCAGCGTGGACAGCAGGCTGCCGTAGAACAAGTGGCGCCAGCATCTCATCGGGAGATCCTTTCGAGGCGGCGGCGCAGGCAGCCGCAGCGGAGCCGTACCAGTACGCTATAATGTTTTATAGAACGTTATAAGGTACCATTTACGGAGAGTTGTCTACGGCTCCAGGCCGCCTGGTTTGCAGCCCGTCAGGATGCCGAAGCGCTTGGCGTTGTCCTCGCTGACGAGCTCATCCCGGCCGCGACCGACCCGATCAGACCCGGGTTGTCTCCGCGCGATGAGCCCCGGCGTGGCTGCCGCTCGCGCAGGCGGCGCAGATCCCTTCTGCCTCGATGGTCGAGGTGGTGAGC
>CAXTOC010000231.1:0-3593 GCA_964245725.1 uncultured Acetobacteraceae bacterium
GCCCGGTGCAGACCTGCCGCGCCCGGCAAAAGCCTAGGTTTCTGCAACAAGCCTCTTAACTGAATGGGATCCAAGGGCACGCCGGCCCTTGGCGGGTCCAGGGCAGCGCCCTGGCCTTCCTTAAAAGGACCTTCCCTTAGATGCCCGACTCCTTCGACCTCATCGTGATCGGCGCCGGCCCGGGCGGTTACGTCTGCGCGATCCGCGCGGCGCAGCTTGGCCTCAAGGTCGCCTGCGTGGAGAAGCGGGCGACCTTGGGCGGCACGTGCCTGAACATCGGCTGCATCCCGTCCAAGGCGCTGCTGCAATCCTCGGAGAACTTCCACGAGGCCAGCGCCGGCTTCGCCGAGCACGGCGTCATGATCGACTCCGTCAAGCTCGACCTGGACCGCATGCACCGGCGCAAGGCCGGCGTGGTCGAGGCCAACGTCAAGGGCATCGAGTTCCTGTTCAAGAAGAACGGCGTCACCTGGCTGAAGGGCTTCGGCAAGGTGACCGACCCGCACACGGTCGAGGTGGAGGGCAAGTCGTTCTCGGCCAGGAACATCGTCATCGCTACCGGCAGCGACAGCATCGCGCTGCCCGGCATCGCCATCGACGAGAAGCGTATCGTCACCTCCACCGGGGCGCTGGAACTGGCCGAGGTGCCCGGGCACCTGGTGGTGATCGGCGGTGGCGCGATCGGGCTGGAGCTCGGCTCGGTGTGGCACCGCCTGGGTGCGAAGGTGACGGTGATCGAGTATCTGGACCGCATCGTGCCGGGCATCGACGCCGAGATCGCCAAGGCGTTCCACCGCGTGCTCGGCAAGCAGGGGCTGCAGTTCAGGCTCGGCGCCAAGGTCACCAAGGCGGAGGCGAGCGAGACGGCCGTCACCCTGGCGGTCGAGCCGGCCCGCGGCGGTGAGGCGGAGACGATCGAGGCCGACATCGTGCTGGTCGCGGTCGGCCGGCGCGCGGTGAGCGAGCATCTCGGCCTCCGCGAGGTAGGCGTCGAACTCGACGAGCGCGGCCGCATCGCGACCGACGCGCACTACGCGACCAGCGTGCCCTCGATCCACGCCATCGGCGACGTGATCGCGGGCCCGATGCTCGCCCACAAGGCCGAGGAGGAGGGCGTGGCGCTGGCCGAGATGCTGGTGGGGCAGGCCGGCCACGTGAACTACGACGCCATCCCGGCGGTGGTCTATACCTGGCCCGAGGTGGCGGCGGTGGGACGCATCGAGGAGGACCTCAAGGCGGAGGGGGCGGACTACGTCGTCGGCAAGTTCCCCTTCACCGCCAACGCCCGCGCGCGCGCCATCGGCAACACCGACGGCTTCGTGAAGATCCTGACCGACCGCAAGACCGACCGCATCCTCGGCGCGCACATCCTGGGTCCCGATGCCGGCACGCTGATCGCCGAGCTGGTCGCGGCGATGGAGTTCGGCGCCAGCGCGGAGGACGTGGCCCGGATCTGCCACGCCCATCCGACGCTGAACGAGGCGGTCAAGGAGGCCGCCCTCGCCGCCGACGGCCGGGCCCTGCACATCTGACCGCGCCGCACGCGCTCAGCCGGTGCCCGCCACGGCGTCCAGGGCGCGTATGGCGTCGTCCGGCAGCGCGAGTGCCGCCGCGGCGAGGTTCTCGCGCAGGTGTCCCGGCGACGAGGTGCCGGGGATCAGCAGGATGTTCGGCGCGCGACGCAGCAGCCAGGCCAGCGCCACCTGCATCGGCGTGGCTTCGAGGCGGGTCGCGACCTCGGACAGGGCGGAGGATTGCAGCGGGTTGAATCCGCCGAGCGGGAAGAACGGCACGTAGGCGGTGCCGTCGCGGGCGAGGTCGTCGATCAGGGCGTCGTCGGCGCGGTGCGCCAGGTTGTACTGGTTCTGCACGCAGACGATCTCGCAGATCCCGCGCCCCTGCGCGATCTGCGCGGCGGTCGCGTTGCTCAGGCCGACGTGACGCACCAGTCCCTGGCGCTGCAGCTCGGCCAGAGCCGTGAGCGGCGCCTCGATCGAACCCTCGGCTGGACCGTGCCTGTCGAACATGAGGCGAAGATTGACCACGTCGAGCACCTCGCAGCCCAGATTGCGCAGGTTGTCGTGCACCGCCTGGGTCAGCTCCTCGGGCGAGAAGGCGGGGTTCCAGGACTTATCCTCGCCGCGCCGCGCGCCGATCTTGGTGACGATGACCAGGTCGGCCGGGTATGGCGCCAGCGCCTCGCGGATCAGCTGGTTGGCGACGTGCGGGCCGTAGAAGTCGCTGGTGTCGATGTGGTTCACGCCGCTCGCGACCGCCTCGCGCAGCACCGCGAGCGCCGCGTCGCGATCCTTGGGTGGTCCGAACACACCGGGGCCGGCGAGCTGCATGGTGCCGTAGCCGAGGCGCCGCACGCTGCGCTCTCCCAGAGCGAAGGTTCCGGATTGGTCGATGCTGGACATGGTCTACTCCTTTGAACAGGGCGCATCTGGGCGCTGACGACATGCGCGATAACGGGCAGAAACTCGCACAGGCTGTATGGGCGGGCGAACAGTGAAGGTCGAGATGGGTGACCTGAGCGCCTTCGTGACGGTGGCTCGCGCCAGGGGCTTCCGCGACGGCGCGCGCGCCAGCGGCGGCAGCGCGTCGGGGCTCAGCGAGGCGGTGCGCCGGCTGGAGCAGCGGCTCGGCGTCAGGCTGCTCAACCGCACCACGCGCAGCGTCGTCCCGACCGAGGCGGGGGAGCGCCTGCTCGAGCGGCTGGCACCCGCGCTCACTCAGCTGGAGGAAGCCCTCGACGTCCTGAACGGCTTTCGCGACCGCCCGGCGGGCTCGCTGCGCCTCAACGTGCCGGTCAGTGCGGCGCGGCTGGTGCTGCCCGCGATCGTGCCGCCGTTCCTCGCCGCCTACCCGGACATCCGGCTGGAAGTGATCGCCGAGAGCAGCTTCGTCGACGTGCTCGCGGCGGATTGCGACGCCGGCATCCGCTACGACGACCGTCTCGAGCAGGACATGATCGCCGTCCCGATCGGGCCGCGCGTGCAACGCTTCGCCGCCGCCGCGTCGCCCGCCTACCTCGAACGCCACGGCAGGCCGCAGCACCCACGCGATCTGCTGCGTCATGCGTGCCTGCGCGGCCGCTTCGCCAGCGGCGCCATGACGCCGTGGGAGTTCGAACGCGACGACGAGGTGGTGCGGGTCGAGCCCACAGGGCCGCTGCTGGTGCGCATCGGCACCGCGAGCGACCTCGCCGTCGACGCCGCCATCGCCGGGACCGGCATCGTCTACCTGTTCGAGGACTGGCTGCGCCCGCATCTCGATCGCGGCGCCCTCGAGCCCGTCCTCGAGCCGTGGTGGCAGCGCTTCCCGGGCCCGTTCCTCTACTATCCGGGCCGACGCCTGATGCCCGCGCCGCTGCGCGCCTTCGTCGACTTCATCAGGGCCTCGGCCGACCGGTCTTGAGGCCCGGCGACCTCATCGGCCGGGCTCCGGCGCGGGTCGCTCCTCGGCCTCGAGGTCGGCGAGGATCGCCTCCAGCGTCGCGCCCAGCACCAGGGCCATCAGCCGCTCTGCCGCCGCGTCGTCGCCGAGCGTGCGGCGGAACAGCGCCAGCCAGCGTTCCCGCTCGCCCCTCA
>CAXTOC010000231.1:3740-4532 GCA_964245725.1 uncultured Acetobacteraceae bacterium
CGGCGCGGTCCAGCCCGGCCTTGCTGCCGAAATGGTGCACCAGCATGCGCGCCGACACCCCCGTCCGACGCGCCAGGGCCTGCAGGCTGAGCGCCCGGCCGCCGGCTTCCAGCGTGGCCTCGACACAGGCGGCGAGCGCCCGGCCGCGCGCGTCGTGATCGTCGCTTGACATGTAATGCCCGTTACGTCCGTATGTAACGAACATTACACATGATGGAGGAGAGCGTCGCATGACCGGAGCCTTCGGACGCGCGATCGGGCTCGGCGCCGCACTCTGGCTCGTCGCCCCCGTCGCCATACGGCTCGCCGGCCAGTGGGTGCTGCGCCCCGACCCGACGGTCCTGCTCGCCGATTTCCTGCTCGGGGGTGCTGCGATGGCGCTGCTCGGGCCGTGGCTGCGGGGCCGCGTCAGCGCTGATCGCGCCGACGCCGACGCGGTGGCGCTCGGCCTGATCCTGCCCGGGATGCTGGGCGATGCCGCCGCGGCACTCGCCTTCCGCCATGTCTATCCCAACCTCTCCCCGGGCGTCGGCAACGGTTTCGGCGCCCTGATGCTTTGGTACTACGCCGTGGCCGCGCTGGCGATCGCGCTGCAGGCGCGGCGCGGCGGAGGACGCGATGCTGGCGCTGACGATGGGCGATCCGGCCGGGATCGGCGGCGAGATCACGATCAAGGCGTGGCGCGCACTGCGTGAAGCCGGGCCGGCCTTCCTGCTGCTCGCCGACGCGAACTGGCTGCGCGGCCAGCCCGGCGGCGAGGCGCTGCCGATCGAGGTCCTGTCCGATCCCGCC
>CAXTOC010000232.1:0-4503 GCA_964245725.1 uncultured Acetobacteraceae bacterium
AAGGTCGTCCATCTGCGTCCCGATCGCGCACAGGCCCACAACGATCTCGGCGTCGCCGACACGGAGATGGACCAGCTCGACGAGGCCGCACGCTGCTTCCAGAGCGCGTTCGCGTTCGATCCTGACCTGTCCGAGGCGCTGACATTCTCGCCCACGTCCGCGCCAGCCAGATGCGCGTCGACGAAGCCCTCCGGCACTATGAGCGCGCGCTTGACGCCGATCCGGACGATCACGCGGCGTCTTCCGACCAGCTCTTCGTCCAGAACTACCTGCACGGCCAGACCCCCGACACGATGCGCGCGCTCGCGTGCCGCTTCGGCGCCCGCTTCTCCGCCAAGGCGCGCCCCTTCACCGCCTGGCAGAGGCACTCAGGCTCGACGTTACGGGGCGGCATCGTCTCCCGCGACCTCGGCTGCCATCCGGTCGGCTACTTCCTCGAGGCGTTGCTCGCCGCGGCCGACCCCGCACGTCTTGAATTCATCGCCTTCCCGTCGCACCATCGCGACGACGATCTCACGGCTCGCATCAGGCCCCACTTCATCGCCTGGACGCCCGTCATCGGCCTCTCCGACGAGGCCGCGGCGCGCCTTGTCCACGAGAGCGGCATCGACATCCCGCTCGACCTGTCCCGCCACACCACCCACAACCGACTGCCGGTGTTCGTCTCACGTCCGGCGCCGATCCGAGCCGCTTGGCTCGGCTACTTCGCCACCACCGGCCTGGCGAGATCGACTACATCATCGCTGACCCGCACGTCATCCCGCCGGGAGACGAGGCCCATTTCGTCGAGACCGTCTGGCGCCTGCCCGAGATCCACTACTGCTTCAGCCCACCGCTGGCGGAGGTCGAAGTCGCACCTCTCCCGGCGCTTCTGACCGGCGCCGTCACCTTCGGTTGCTTCAACACCCTCACCAAGCTCAACGACGCCGTTCTCTCCGTCTGGTCTCGCATCCTGCACGCCGTGCCAGCCAGCCGCCTGATCCTGAGAGCGCCGCCGTTGCGCGACGCGGAAATCTGCCGAACCACCCGTGCCCGCTTCTCCCACCTTGGCACCGCGGGCGACCGGCTCGTCCTCGAGTCCTGGGCTGCGCGCGCCGCCTACCTCCACGCCTACGGAAGGATCGACATCGCCCTCGACCCGTTCCCTATCCCGGCGGCGCCACCAGCTTCGAGGCGCTCTGGATGGGCGTCCCGGTGCTGACCCGAAGCGGCGACCGGTTCCTGTCCCATGTCGGCGAGACCATCATGCGCGATGCCGGTCTCCCCGGCTGGATCGCGACCGGCGACGACGATTTCGTCGACCGCGCGATCCGCCTGGCGGCCGACACCGCCGCTCTCGCCCGGTTGCGCGCCGGACTGCGCGAGCAGGTCCGCGCCTTGCCCCTGTTCGCCGCGCGCCGCTTCGCCCGACACCTCGAGGACGCGATCCACGGCATGGTCAGCCACACACGAGGTTCATGACCAAGACATGGCAAGGGCGCGATAGCCACCGGCCCCAGACCCCGGTCGTTAAGGGTAAGGTTCCAGAGGCTCATGGGTTCTCGGCATCCTGCTAGAGCATGATCCGATCGCGTAGGCTCACGGATGATGCTCTAGCCGCGGAGCCCGAAGGCGTCCGCCGCGGCGGGCTTGCCGAGCAGGAAGCCCTGCGCCTCGTCGCAGCCGGCGGCCCGCAACGCGGCCAGCTGACGCTCGGTCTCGATGCCTTCCGCGCTCACCCGCAGCCGCAGGCTGTGGCCGAGCGAGATGATGGCGTCGACGATCGACCGTGACGCCTCGTCCTCCGCCATGGCGCGGATGAAGGAGCGGTCGATCTTGACCTTGTCGAACGGGAACCGGCGCAGGTAGCTGAGGCTGGAATAGCCGGTGCCGAAATCGTCCAGCGCCACGCGCACGCCGAGGCGCTTGATCGCCAGCAGGCTCTCGAGCACCTGGTCGATGTCCTCGATCAGCAGGCTCTCCGTCACTTCCAGCTCCAGGCGCTCGGGAGCCAGCCCGGTCCGCGACAGGATGCGCTCGATCTGGGTGACGAGATGGCCGTTGCGGAACTGCGCCGGCGACAGGTTGACCGCCACCGAGCAGCGCGTGCTCCACGACGAGGCGGCAAGGCAGGCCTGCTCGAGCACCCATGATCCCAGCGGCACGATCAGGCCGGACATCTCGGCCAGCGGGATGAACTGATGCGGCGGGATCTCGCCGCGCTCGGCGTCGGTCCACCGGACCAGCGCCTCGAAGCCGCGCGGCGTGCCGCCGGTGATGTCGAAGAACGGCTGGTAGTGCAGGTGCAAGCCGTTCCGGGCGATCGCCTGCTCGAGCCTGCCGATCAGCAGCCGCCGCTCGCGCACCTCCTCGTCCATCGCCGCCTCGAACCGGCAGGCGCGGTGGCCGCCCTGCCGCTTGGCGCGATACAGCGCGACGTCGGCGCGGCGCAGCAGCTCGTCGGGGTCGTCGCCGTCCTGCGGCGCGATCGCGATGCCGATGCTGGCGCCGAGCAGCAGCTCGTGCCTCTCGACCTGGAACGGCACCGAGAGCGCGGCGACCACCCGATCGGCGAAAGCGTCGATGCCCGCGGCATCGGCTTCCTCGCGCAGCAGCACGAACTCGTCGCCGCCGATCCGTGCCAGCAGGTCCCCGGGGCTCAGGCAGGCGGCGAGCCGGCTGGCGCTCTCCCGCAGGATCAGGTCGCCGCCGCGATGGCCGATCCTGTCGTTGCAGATCTTGAAGCGGTCGAGGTCCAGGCACAGCACGCCGAGCGATCGGCCGGCTCGGCTGACTCGGCCGACGCGCATCTCGCCCTCGAGGGTCTCGCGCAGCAGCACGCGGTTGGCCGCCCCAGTCAGGGTGTCGTGCTGCGCCAGGTACAGCACGTGCGCCTGGCTGTCCCTGATCTGGCCGATATCGGTGGAGGTGCCGAACCAGTGGATGGCCTGCTGGTCCCCGTCGGCGCCATGCACCGGCACGGCGCGGGTCTTGAACCAGCAGTAGCTGCCGTCCGCCCGGCGCAGCCGATGCTCGATCACGAACTCGCGCTGGGCCCTGGTGGCGATGCGCCAGACCTCCTCGGTCTCCTCGCGATCGGCCGGGTGGATGGTCTCCAGCCAGCCACGCCGCAGGCTCGCCGCCTGGCTCTGGCCGGTGAACAGCGTCCATTGCGGGCTCGCCCAGTCCCAGTCGCCGTCCGAGCGCGAGCGCCAGACCAGCTGCGGGATGGTCTCGGCGAGAAGCCGGAGCTGCGCCTCGCTCCGGCGCAGCTGCTCCTGCGCCTGCTGCAGCTCGGTGCGGTCGCGGATCACCTTGATGAAGCAGCGTGTCCCTCCGCTCAGGCAGGCCAGGACGATGCCGGTGGCCCAGAAACGGCTGCCGTCCCGGCGGACGTGCCAGCGGAAGTCGTCGACGCACCCCTGCTGCTCGGCCTGCGCCAGCTCGTGCCGCGGCACGCCGGCGCTGCGATCCTCGTCGGTGAACAGCGCGCCGTAGTCGGCGCCGATGACCTCGTCGTGCGGCCAGGCGAACAGCGTCGCCGCGGCGACGCTCCAGCCTCGGATCGAGCCCGCCTCATCGATCACGATGACCGCGTGCTCCACCGCGCCCTGCATCCGAAAGAGGTCGAGGATCGCGACCGTCGGGGACAGGCTCGAAGCCGGCACTACGTCCTGCAGATCCATCGGCACCGCTTCCGTTCCGCGTCAGAGCCGAACCAGGCTGATGATGCGACCATCCACTGCCCGCCCGACGGAGGCGGGGAGAATGGAACGACCGACGATCCGTTTCAATGGCGGCAACGACGCCCGCCGGTCGATCGGCTGCCTCAGAGTTGAAGCGCCTGCGTGCGCACCAGGCGCGCGTACAGCCCGTCCAGCTCGAGCAGCTCCGCATGGGTGCCGCACTCGACGCAGCAGCCGTCGCTGAGCACGACCACCAGGTCGGCCGAGCGCACCGTCGACAGCCGATGCGCCACCACGATGGTGGTGCGGCCGTGACGCAGCCGCGCCAGCGCCTCCTGCACCACCGCCTCGCTCTCGGTGTCGAGCGCGCTGGTGGCCTCGTCGAGCAGCAGCAGCCGCGGATCGCGCAGCAGCGCCCGTGCCAGGGCGATGCGCTGCCGCTGGCCGCCGGAGAGGCGCTGGCCGCCGGTGCCCACGCGGGTGTCGAAGCCCTCGGGGAGCTGGTCGATGAACTCCTCGGCGGCCGCCGCGCGGGCGGCGTCGCGCACCGCCCGGTCCGAGGCCTGCGGCCGGCCCATGCGTATGTTGGCGGCGACCGAGGTGTCGAACAGCAGCGTGTCCTGGCTGACATAGGCGATGGCGCCGCGCAGCGCGTCGAGGCGGATCCGGCGCAGATCGACGCCGTCGAGCAGGATGCGGCCGCCGCCGACGTCGTGCAGTCGGGGGATCAGCGACAGCGCCGTCGACTTGCCCGCGCCCGACGGTCCGACCAGCGCCACCGTCAGGCCGGGCTCGGCCTCGAAATCGAGCCGGCGCAGCCCGTCGCGGCCGTCCGGAT
>CAXTOC010000233.1:0-4440 GCA_964245725.1 uncultured Acetobacteraceae bacterium
GCAACGCGCAGGTGATCAAGACCGTGCGCGGCGGCGGCTACGTGCTGGCGGCCGATGTCGAACGGGTCTGAGGCGGCGGACCGGGCCGGCGCCTCGCGTCGCGCCGCTTCCCGGATCCCCCGGCTGTGGCCGAGGAGCCTGGCGGCGCGCACCGCGCTGGTGCTGCTGACCTGCCTCGGCGTGGTGCAGGCCGCGGGCCTCGCGATCCACGCCCTCGACCGGATCAGCATCGACCGCATCGAGATGATGCGCGAGGGCGGCATGCGCGTCGCCGGGATCTACCGCTCCATCGTCGAGACCGACGGTGACGAGCGCGACCGCGAGGCCGCGCGGATGAAGCTGCCGCCCAGCTTCCACGTGAGCCTGACACCCGGACCGGACGTCGCCGCGATCGATGTGGCTGGCCCGCCGATGCAGCACGCCATGCGGATGAACATCCAGATGGTGCCGCTGCCGGCGCATCTGCGTCCGACCCAGACGCTGGTGGGCTTCAACCCGGCGCGCCGGCAGTTCACGGTCTCGATGCACCTGCCCGACGAGGGACGCTGGGTCAGCACCGCGTTCCGCATCCCGCCGCCGAACCCGTTCGCCTCGCCGACCTTCCCGATCGCCTTCACGCTGATGATCGTGGCGACCGGCCTGCTCACGCACTGGGCGGTGCGTCGTCTCACCGCGCCGGTGCGCACCCTGGCGGCGGCGGCGGAAGCGCTCGGGCGCGACGTGAACGCGCCGCCGCTGCCCGAGGACGGTCCACTGGAGGTCGCCACCGCCGCGATCGCCTTCAACACCATGGCGAGCCGGATCCGCCGCTTCGTCACCGACCGCACGCTGCTGCTGACCGCCATCGGCCACGACCTGCGCACTCCGATCACCCGGCTGAAGCTGCGCTCGGAGTTCATCGAGGACGACGAGCTGCGCCGGAAGTTCACCGCCGACCTCGACGAGCTCGAGGCGATGGTCTCCGCCACGCTGGCCTTCGGCCGCGACAGCGCCAACCGCGAGCCGCTGGTTCGGCTCGACCTCGCGGCCCTGATGCGCACCATCCTGGACGAGGCGATCGAGGGCCGTCCGGACATGGCCAACCAGATCGGCTTCGAGGCGGAGCCGCCGCAGATCACCGTGCAGGCCCGCTCGATGGCGCTGAAGCGGGCGATCTCGAACCTGATCGGCAACGCCATCGCCTATGGCGGCGGCGCCAGGGTGACGCTGAAGCCGCCGCATCAGGGCAACGTGTCGGTGCTGATCGAGGATGACGGGCCCGGGCTCGCCTCGAGCGACCTCGAGCGGGTGTTCGAGCCCTTCGTCCGGGTCGAGGCCAGCCGCAACCGCGAGACCGGGGGCACCGGACTGGGGCTGTCGATCGCGCGCAACATCGTGCGCGGGCAAGGCGGCGACATCACGCTCAGCAACCGCAGGCCCCACGGCCTGCGCGCGACGGTGACCCTGCTGGCCTAGAGCATGATCCGGTCGCGAAGGCTCGCGGATCATGCTCTAGCCTGTTGTCTTGACCAGCATCTTTATCCGATCAGACGCCTCCCGTTCGATCGGATGATGCTCTAGCCGCTGCCTAGAAGATCGGCGCCGGGGGCCGGCGGCCCCAGCGGGTCAAGGGCAGAGCCCTTGGGCTTCCGGTCGGCCGGTGCTGCTCAGACGCGGCGGCGGCGCAGCTTGTGCCACAGGAACCACACGATGGCGGCGAGCAGGATCGCGGCGACCACGAGATGGAGCTGCTGCATGACCGCGCGCAGGCGCGGATCGCTCTCCCAGTGCCGGCCGAGCTGGTCGCCGATCGCCGCCAGCGCGTAGCACCAGAGCAGGGAACCCGCGAAGGTATAGAGCTGGAACTGCAGCTGCCGCATCCGCCCCATGCCGGCGGGGAGGGCGATGAAGGTGCGAACCACCGGCAGCAGCCGCCCGATCAGCACCGCGGGCGCGCCGAAGCGGTCGAAGAAGCGCTCGGCCACGTCCAGGTCGCCATGGTCGAGCAGCACCCAGCGCCCGTAGCGGTCGACGAAGCGACGTCCGCCCGAGGCGCCGACCCAGTAGGCGACGGTGGAGCCGAGGTTGCAGCCGATCGCGCCGGCCAGCGCCACCATCGGCAGGCTGAACCGGCCGGTGGAGACGAGGTAGCCGGCGAACGGCATGATGATCTCCGAGGGCAGCGGGATGCAGGCGGACTCGATCATCATCATGGCTGCGACGCCGCCATAGCCGCCGGCGGAGATCGCGGCCGTGATCCAGGCCGCCAAGAGTCCGATCAACTGGTTCAGCCTTCCGGTGCAGGGTGCCGCGGCCCTTGTGGCATCGCACGACCCGCGCAGCCAGTCATTTCCCCGCCGAGCGCCGCGGCAGAACCGCCGTCACGTTGCCGGCGTTCGCAGGCCAGCAGCAGCGCGGGAGCGACGCCGGATGACGAACCATGTGGTGGTGATCACCGGAGCCGGAGCCGGGGTCGGCCGCGCGACGGCGCGCGAATTCGCCAAGAAGGGATGCGATGTCGGCCTGCTCGGCCGCAACCCGCAGCGGCTGGAGGCGGCCGCCGAGGAGATGCGCGCCTACGGCGTGCGCACCACGGTGGCGATCGCGGACGTGGCGGACAGCGAGGCGGTCGAGGCGGCGGCGGACCATATCGAGGCCGAGCTGGGACCGATCACCGTGTGGGTGAACAACGCGATGGCGACCATCTTCGCTCCCGTGGCGGAGCTGCGGGCGAGCGAGGTCCTGCGCGGCACCCAGGTCACCTATCTCGGCACCGTGCACGGCACCATGGCCGCGCTGCGCCGGATGCGACGGCGCGGCTCGGGCACCATCGTCAATGTCGGCTCGGCGCTGGCCTACCGCTCGGTGCCGCTGCAGTCGGTGTACTGCGGCGCCAAGTCGGCGATACGCGGCTTCACCGACAGCCTGCGCTCGGAGATCCTGCATGACGGCGACGACATCCACCTGACCATGGTGCACCTGCCGGCGGTGAACACGCCGCAGTTCGCCTGGGCGCGGAACCGTACCGGCAAGCTGGCGCAGCCGATGCCGCCGATCTTCGAGCCGGAGATCCCGGCGCGCGCGATCGTGTTCGCGGCGTTCCATCACCGGCGCGAGGTCTGGGTCGGGTTCTCGACGGTGCTGGCGATCCTGTCCAACCGTCTCACGGCCGGCCTCGCCGACCGCTACCTCGCCGGTGCCGGCTATTCCGGCCAGCTCGCCCACGAGGCCGCCGACCCGGACGCGCCGGACAACCTGTACTGCAGCGTGCCCGGCGAACAGGCGGCGCACGGGCGGTTCGACGCGCAGTCGCGAAAGCTCAGCGTCGCGCTGTTCACGTCGCGCCACAAGGTCGCCGTGATGAGTGGGCTGGGACTGGCCGCGGCCGGGCTCGCCCGGCTGGCGGCGCGGGGCGTCTCACGCGGCCCGACTCCGCGAGCGAGGTGACGGGCGGCAGCGGGTCGGCCTCAGCTCGGCCTGCGCTGGTCGCCCACGTGGCTGTGCACCATGCCCATATGCACCGTCAGCGCCCGCACCACCTTCTCGATCGCCGAGGCCGGCAGCACGAAGCCGACCGGGCCGTAGGCGGGATGCTGGAAGCCGATCACCGAGCCTTCGGTCAGCGCCTCCGGCTGCACCACCCACTGCGTCTTGAACACCGGGTTGAAGTGCGCGCCCTCGATCGGCGGGATCGGGGCGTGCTGCATCATCGCCGCGCGCGCCTGACCGAGGCCGAAGATGAGTTGCGTGATCTGGTCGAGGTTCAACGAGATGTCCCCGGCGAGGCCGCTCTCCGGCAGCAGGCTCAGGGTGGCGCTGTGCGCGTCCGAAGCGACGCTGACCCGCATGCGCGCGCTCATCTCGATCCCCGAAACTCGTTGCGATACCGCACGATGCTACAGGAGGCAGGGACACCGGCCAAGGGCCCGGCCGGCCTCATGGCACCGGACGGTGCAGCGCACCGGACCACACCCACCATCCGGCCGGCCAGCGACGCGCCGCCGTCGCCCGGACGGCGACCTCGGGGTCGTCGAACAGGGCAAAGCAGGTGGCTCCCGACCCGCTCATGCGTGCGAGCCGGCAGCCCGGCAGTGCCCGCAGTGCCGTGAGCACGTCGCCGATCGCGGGACAGAGCCGCCGCGCCGGCGCCTCCAGGTCGTTCGAAAGCGCCTCCAGGGCAGCCGCCAGCGACGCCGTATCCGGCCAGCCGGCCGGCAGCGCCGCCGCCCGGCTGAAGCCCGGCTCGCGGGCGCGGAACACCGACGCGGTGGCGACGGCCTCGCCGCAATTGATCAGCGCCATGCCGAGCCCGGGCAGGTGCGGCGCCGGGCTCAGCACGTCGCCCATGCCCTGCATGCGCATCGGTCGCTGCGACAGGCAGACCGGGACGTCCGCTCCCAGCTCGGCGGCCAGTTCGTGCAGCCGGGCGTCGTCGATGGCGACGCCCGGCCAGAAGCGGCG
>CAXTOC010000234.1:0-4427 GCA_964245725.1 uncultured Acetobacteraceae bacterium
CCGAGGCGCCGCGCATGGTGTGTGCGGTACTGGTCTGCCGGCTGCCGCAGGCCGGGCCGTTCTCGGCCGTCGCGTCGGCCAGGCCGGAGCATCGCGCCCTGGTCACGATACGCTGCCTGGCGCCGCGGCGGCCCGCGCAGCCCGATCGGCTCTGCGCCCTGTTCGGCCTGTCGGGGGTGGAGGCGCGCGTCGCCTTCGCCATCGTCGCCGGCGCCTCGGTCGCCGCGGTGGCGCAGCAGCGTCGCACCTCGCCGCTGACGGTGCGCGCGCAGGTCCGCGCGATCCTGCTCAAGACCGGCGCCGAGAGCCTGCGCGACCTCGTGGCCATGATATCCAGGCTCGAGGACGACCCGCCGGGCTGAGTGCGCGAAGGGAGCTCGCTTGGTCGGCCGGCGAACCGGGTGCATGCTGTCACACCACCACCGAGAGGATCAGCCATGGCCATGGAAGCCGGGTCCGAGGCACACAAGGCGCTGTTCTGCAGCCACTTCATCGAGACCTATCAGGAGTTCGACCCGGAGACGCTGCCCTGGCCCGAGCTGAGCAAGACCGAGCTCGAGCGCCTGCGCGGCGTGCCGTTCTGGCAGGAGGTCTACCATACCGAGCGCCGCGCCGGCGCGATCGTCGACGCCTTCATGCCGACCATACGCGATCCGGTGGTGCGCGAGGCGGTGGCGATGCAGGGTCGCGAGGAGACCCGACACGCCAAGCTGATCCGGGTGATGATCGACCGCTACGGCATCGACGCGCACGAGCAACCGATGGAGCAGTTTCCTGCCGACCTCGAGACCGCCTTCATCGATTTCGGCTTCGGCGAGTGCCTCGATGCCTTCCTCGGCTTCGGCGCGTTCAAGGTCGCGCGCGAATCGGAGTTCCTTCCCTCGGGCATGTTCGAGATCTTCGACACCCTGATGTTCGAGGAGACACGGCACATCGTCTTCTTCATCAACTACATGGCGTGGCGCGAGCGCCAGCGCGGGCTCGGTGCCGCGCGGCGCACGATGAAGTCGCTGCGCTTCTACAGCCGCGCCGGCAAGCGGCTGCTCGGCATGGTGCAGCGCGGCCAGGAGCCGAACGACGGCAAGGATTTCGCCGTGACCCAGGCCAACATGTTCCTCGACGGCTTCTCGTTCCAGAAGTTCGTCGACGACTGCGTGCGCGAGAACTCGCGTCGCATGGGCGCCTTCGACCCGTCGCTGCTGCAGCCCAAGCTGCTGCCCGGCATGGCGTCGCTGGCGTTGGGCGGGATGCGGGTCTGGGACCGTGCGCGGCCGCACCTGCGCCGGCGCGAGACCGTGCCGGGCTAGACGTACGGAGCCTCGACGAAGCCGGAAAGAAGGTAGGCAAGGGGCTTTGCCCCTTGACCCCTTCAAAGGCGAAACCTCTGAAAGTCATCGATTTATAAATCGGGGTCTCGGGCCTCCGGCCCCAGTGGGTCAGGGGCGAAGCCCTTGCTTTGCCTTAGCCGGCACCACCGATGGCGCTGCCGGCATCGTGCGGCAGCCGCGCGTAGCCGACCAGCGAGACCAGCATCAGCAGGCCGGCCAGGGCGAAGGCGCAGTGGAAATCGCCCGGGGTGAACGCGGCGGTCGCCCCGGCGTGGGCGCCGCGCGCGGCGGCGGCGAGGCGCAGGCACAGCGCGCCGAAGGCGATGCCCATGCCGATCATCATCTGCTGGGTGACGCTCTGCAGGGTGGAAGCGGCGGCCTTGTGCGCGTCCGGGACGTCGGCAAACACCAGCGTGTTCAGGGTGGTGAGCTGCATCGAGCGCGCGAGCCCGTAGGCGAACAGCAACCCCAGCGTCACCGGCAGCGGCGTGCTCGCGACCAGGGTGCCGAGGCCCGCGATGCACAGGGCAGCGAGCCCGGCATTCACCAGCGCCACCCGGCGGAAGCCGGCGCGGCGCAGCACCGGGGTGGTGAACAGCTTCATGCCGAGATTGCCGGTCGCGGTGGCGAGCAGCAGCAGCCCGGACCGGAACGGCGACAGGCCGAAGCCGACCTGGAACAGCAGCGGCGACAGGTAAGGGACCGCCTCCAGCGCGATCCGGGTCGCCGAGCCCCACAGGATGCTGATGGAGAAGCTCGGCGCGCCGAACGCATCCAGCGCCAGCAGCGGATGGCGGGTGCGTCGCATGTGACGCACGCTCAGCGCGCCCAATGCCGCGCCGCCCAGCACCAGCAGTGCCGCCAGCGCCAGGCTGCCGCTCTCGTGGCCGGCGACCTCGGTACCGTAGAGCAGCAGGGTCAGCGCGCTCGCGCTGAGCAGGAAGCCCGGCCGGTCGAGCGGACGCGCCGTGTGCGCCCGCTGCTGCGGCACGATCGCGACGACCGCCGCGAGCGCTGCGATGCCGAGCGGCACGTTGAGGAAGAACACCCAGTGCCAGGAGGCGTAGGTGGTGATGAAGCCGCCGATGCTGGGCCCGAGCACCGGCGCGACCACGCCCGGCCAGGTGATGGTCGAGATCGCCTGCATCAGGCGCGCCCGCTCGGTATGGCGCACCACGATCATGCGCCCGACGGGCACCATCATCGCGCCTCCCACGCCCTGCAGCACGCGCGCCGCGGTGAAGGAGGCGAGGCCCCCGGCCGATCCGCACAGCACCGAGGCCCCGGTGAAGATCGCGATCGCGGTGCCGAACACCGTGCGCGAGCCGAAGCGATCGGCGATCCAGCCGCTGACCGGGATGAACACGGCCAGCGTCAGCATGTAGGCGGTCAGCCCCAGGCTGAGCTCGTTCGGCCCGATCCGGAAGTCGTGCGCCATGCTCGGCAGCGCGGTCGCGATGATCGTGGTGTCCAGGTACTCCATGAAGAAGGTGGCGGCGACGACGAACGGCAGCAGCCTGGCGGTGCGGGCCGGGGTCATCATGGGGTGCGCCCGCCGAAGCCGGGCGCCCGCCGGGTTCGGCGCAGGTCGTTGCACGTCTCGGTCGTGCTGCGGCCCTGCGGCCGGCTTCGCGGGCGATCTTCCGGCCCGGCCCTTGCTGGGCGGGGGAGGGTGACGCACAAGGTCGTCATGGCCCAGCTCGTGCTCCATGACAGCCTGACCCGCGCCGAGGTCGCGTTCGCGCCGCTCGATCCTGGGCATGTGCGGATATATTACTGCGGGCCGACCGTCTACGACCTCGCGCATATCGGCAACCTGCGCGCCATGGTGTCGGCCGACGTGCTGGTGCGACTGCTGCGCCGGCTCTACCCGCGCGTGACCTACGTGCGCAACATCACCGACATCGACGACAAGATCAACGCCCGCGCCCGCGCCCGCGGAGAGCCGATCGCAGCCCTCACCCGTCGTACCACCGCGGACTTCCACGCCGACCTCGCCGCCATCGGCAACCTGGCCCCCGACATCGAGCCGGCCGCCACGCAGCACCTCGGCGAGATGGTCGCGCTGATCGAACGGCTGGTCGCCTCCGGGCACGCGTACGTGGCCGACGGGCACGTGCTGTTCCAGGTCTCGCGGTTCGCCGAGTACGGCCGGCTGTCGGGACGCGATCCCCACGAGCTGCTGGCGGGCGCGCGCGTCGAGGTGGCGCCGTACAAGCGCGACGCCGGCGACTTCGTGCTGTGGAAGCCCTCGGACGAGACGCTGCCCGGGTGGGACAGCCCCTGGGGGCGCGGTCGCCCCGGCTGGCACATCGAGTGCTCGGCGATGGCGCACCGCTACCTGGGCGAGACCTTCGACATCCACGGCGGCGGTTCCGACCTGCTGTTCCCGCATCACGAGAACGAGCGCGCGCAGAGCCTGTGCGGCTATCCCGGCAGCGGCTTCGCGCGGATCTGGCTGCACAACGCGATGCTGCTGGTCGAGGGCGAGAAGATGTCCAAGAGCCTGGGCAACTTCTTCACCGTGCGCGAGATCCTGGCCGAGGCGCCGGCGGAGGCGCTGCGGCTGCTGCTGGTGAGCGCGCACTACCGCTCGGAGCTGAACTTCACCCGCGTCGGCCTGTCGGAGTGCCGGCGCACGCTCGATCGTCTCTACCGTGCCCTGGAGCGGCACCCGGACGCGGCCGCGGACGCCGCACCGCCAGTGCGGTTCCTCGCAGCACTCTGCGACGACATCAACACGCCCCGCGCCATCGCGGTGCTGCACGAGCTCGCCGACGCGGCCCTGGCCGGCGACGCCGCGGCGGCGGCCGCGCTGCGTGCCGCCGGCGAGATGCTGGGCCTGCTGCAGGCGCCGCCGCGTTTGCTCACCGCTACGAGGCATCACTCCAGAGTATGGGATTTGTCAGTGACTGTCGTTACGCGTAGCGTCAGTGACTGACGTTATTTGCGACACCGGAGGTCTCTCATGCATGTCTTTGTCACCGGCGGCACCGGGCTCACCGGTCCCGCGATCGTCGCGGAACTCATCGCCGCGGGCCATAGGGTGACCGGGCTTGCGCGTTCGGACAGGTCCGTTGCGCGCCTCCAGGAGTTGGG
>CAXTOC010000235.1:0-4391 GCA_964245725.1 uncultured Acetobacteraceae bacterium
GCTCGCGCCGTGGCCGCGACCCTCCTGCTCGGCCTCTGGCTCGGCAGCGCCAGCCCCTCGGCTCCCTCCGCCCTGCACACGCTGGTCACCGGTCCCGACACCGGCTTCGAGGCGACGCAGTTCCGGGTGCGGCTGCCCGCCGAGGCCGGCCTCGATGCGGCCTCGATGCAGGCGAGCCGGCTGCGCGTCACCGGTCACGGCGCCGACACGCCGCAAGCGGCGCTGGAGCAGGCCGCAGGCGCCTCGGCGGCGGCGCTGCTGATCGCGCTCACCGGCAACGGCCATGGCGGCTGCCCGACCAAGCTGCTGCAGGACACCGGCAGGCCGATCGTGACCGGCCTGCAGAACGGCGGCTCGTACCTAGCCGCGTGGCAGGACGTCGTGCTGCGCGGCCATGCCGGCCACGTCGCCGCCGCGCACATGCAGCTGCGGCTGCAGGGGGCGCCGGGCGACGACGCCGACCGGCCGGTGCACGTGACGCTGACGCTGGAGCACGTGACCGGAACACTGGACCCGCCGGCGCTGCTGCCGGACCGCATCGCCGTGAGCATCACCCTTCCCGCCTCCCGACTGCCGGCGCTGCTCGCCGCGACCGGCGGCGCCGCTCCGGACGAGCAGATTCCGGTGACGGTGGACGCGATCGATCTCCGGCGCGGGACCACGGTGCTGCACGGCCAGGGCGACGCCACCGCGGCAGCCACGCCGCTGGACAGTGCGGCGAGCCTCGAGGTGACGGCGAAGGGCTATGACGACCTGGTCACGCAGGCCGCGGTGCTCGGCCTGACCCGGGTGCACGCGGCCCTGTTCCTGTCCCGCCTGGTCGCGCATCGCGACGGCGACGGGCTGCGCTGGGACGTCAGGCTGGCGGACGGCGTCCTTGCCGTGAACAACGTGCCGATCCCGCTGCGCTGATCGGGCCTGACGTGCCGATCAGGCGGCCTCGCGCACCAGCCGGTCGAGCGTGCCCACCACCTCGCGCGCCTGGCCGATGCGCTGCACCGTGGTCATCTCGCGCAGGATCGCGAGCTTGTGGTCGGGACGCAGCCGCATGCCGTCCTGGCTGTTGCGGCCGATCCAGGCGACCAGCCCGGCCGGGTTGGCGAAGGCGTTGCCGCGGAACTGCACCACCATGCCCTTGGGGCCGGCTTCCAGCTTCTCGACCCCAGCCGCGCGGCACAGCCGCTTGAGCGTGACCACCTGCAGCAGGTTCTCGATCTCGTCGGGCAACTTGCCGAAGCGGTCGACCAGCTCGGCGGCCATCGCCTCGGTCTCGGCGTCCGAGCCCAGCGCGCCGATGCGGCGATACAGCCCGAGCCGAACCGGCAGCTCCGGCACGTAGCTGTCGGGGATCAGCACCGGCAGGCCGAGCACGATGTTGGGCGTCCAGTCGCGGTCCTCCGCGCGCCTGCGGCCCTTCTGGGCGCGCAGGTCGGCCACCGCATCCTCCAGCATCTGCTGGTAGAGCTCGATGCCGACCTCGCGTATGTGGCCCGACTGCTCGTCGCCCAGCAGGTTGCCCGCGCCGCGCAGGTCGAGGTCGTGCGAGGCGAGCGTGAAGCCGGCACCCAGCTGGTCCAGGGTCTGCATCACCTCCAGCCGCTTCTCCGCAGCCGGCGACAGCCGGTGGTTCTGCGGCCAGGTCAGGTAGGCGTAGCCGCGCTGCTTGCCGCGGCCGACGCGGCCGCGCAGCTGGTAGAGCTGGCCCAGGCCGAACATGTCGGCGCGGTGGATCAGCAGCGTGTTCACCGCGGGCATGTCGAGCCCGCTCTCGACGATGTTGGTCGAGAGCAGGATGTCGTACCTGCCGTCGCTGAACTCGGTCATCACCCGCTCCAGCTCGGTCGGCGCCAGCCGCCCGTGCGCCTCGACGATGCGCGCCTCCGGCACGATCTCCTGCAACCTGGCGCCCACCCGCGGCAGGTCCTCGATCCGCGGCACAACGCAGAACACCTGGCCGCCGCGGAACCGCTCGCGCAGCAGCGCCTCGCGCAAGACCACGGAATCGAACGGCATGAGGAAGGTGCGCACCGCCAGCCGGTCGGCGGGCGGGGTCGCGATCAGGCTCATCTCGCGCACGCCGGTCAGCGCCAGCTGCAGGGTGCGCGGGATCGGCGTCGCGCTGAGCGTCAGCACGTGCACGTCCTCGCGCAGCGCCTTGAGCTTCTCCTTGTGGGCGACGCCGAAATGCTGCTCCTCGTCGACCACCAGCAGGCCGAGATCGGCGAACTCGATCCCCTTCGCCAGCAGCGCGTGGGTGCCGACGACGATGTTGACGCGGCCCTCGGCGACGCCCTTCCTGACCGCCGCGGCGTCGCGGGCGTTGACCATGCGCGACAGCTGCTCGACCCGGACCGGCAGGCCCGCGAAACGGGCGCCGAAGGTGCGGTGGTGCTGGCGCGCCAGCAGCGTCGTCGGCACCACCACCGCGACCTGGGTGCCCGACATCGCGGCTCGGAGAGCAGCGCGAAGTCGCGGGCCGGGAAGCCGCGCTCGAGCCCGAGCGTCAGCAGGCCGATGCGCCCGGGCTTCAGCGCCGCCGCCTCGCGCCCGCTCTCCACCGGCTCGTGAGCCAAGCGGCTGTCGCGCAGCAGCGTGCCGATGCGCTCGCGCGAGCCACGCGTCCAGGCCGCGACCAGGGTGCGACGCTGCGTCCGCGCCCACTGCGCCGACTGCTCGCGCAGTGCGGCGAACACGTTCTCGCGCGAGGCGGCCGGCAGCGCGCGCGCGAACAGCGTGCCGGGACGGCCGCCGGCATCGACGCCGACGGCGCCGTCCGGCTTGCCGAACGGGCTGAAGGCGAGCAGCGGCAGCCCGTCCAGCATCGCCTGCCAGTGCTCGCGGTCGAGATACAGCAGGCCGGGCGGCAGCGGACGATACGGCACCTCGCCGTCGCGCACCGGCATGGTCCGCGCCTGGGCATGGTCGGCGATCATCTCCAGCCGCGCCGACAGCACCTCGTCGGCCTGATGATCGAGGCTGACCGAGACGCCGGGTAGGTAGTCGATCAGCGTCTCCAGCCGCTCGTGGAACAGCGGCAGCCAGTGCTCCATGCCGGCGTGCCGGCGCTGGTCGGAGACGCTCAGGTAGATCGGATCGGCGGCGGCCTCAGGGCCGAAGTGCGCGCGCCAGCCGGTGCGGAAGCGCGACACGCTGTCCGCGTCCAGCGACAGCTCCGCCACCGGGCGCAGCACCAGGCTGTCGCAGCGGCTGGTGGAGCGCTGCGTCGCCGGCTCGAAGTGACGGATGTTCTCCACCTCGTCGCCGAACAGGTCGAGGCGGACCGGCTCGGCTTCGCCCGCGGGGAAGACATCGAAGATGCCGCCCCGGGTGGCGAACTCGCCCGGCTCCATCACCGTGTCGGCACGGCCATAGCCGTTGGCGATCAGCAGCTCGATCAGGAACTCGGAGTCCAGGCTCTCGCCGGTGCGTACGCTGAGCGAGGCGCCCTCGAATGCGGCGCGCGGCGGCACCCGCTGCACCAGCGCGTTGACGGTGGTGATCACGATGCGCCCGCCCGATGCCGGCTCCAGGAGCCGGGTCAGGGTGGCGACGCGCTCGGAGACCAGCGCCGGGTTCGGCGAGGCGCGGTCGTAGGGCAGGCAGTCCCAGGCCGGGAAGCGGAGCACCTCGGCCTCGGGGGCGAAGAAGCCGAGCAGCTCTGCGACCCGCGCCAGCGCCGCGTCGTCGCGCGCCACGTGCAGCAGCGGCCCGCGATGCTCGCGGAGCCGGCGCGCCAGCAGCAGCGCATCGAAGCCTTCCGGCACGCCCCAGACCGGCGTCGCCCCGGGCGAGAGTGCGGCCAGGTCTCTGGAGGGAAGCAGGGAGACCAGCTCGCCGCCGCTCAATCGCGCTCGCCTTCCCGCGTCACGCGGTCCCCGCGCGCCTGCGCCGCCGCGTGCCACGCCGCCTGCTCGATCCGGCGCAGCATCGGGCTGTCGCGGTCGGCGGGGATCGGTCGGCGCCCGGTGAGCCAGTCGGCGAGATCGACGTCGGGCAGCTCCATCACCTCCTCGAGCGAGTCGAGCTCAGGCTCGCTGAAGCCGTCGAGGAAGTGCTCGACGAAACCGCCGATCAGGATGTCGGTCTCGTGCGTCCCGCGATGCGTGGCGCGGAACCGGATCCGGCGACGCCGGAGGTCGGACGCGTCGGCGGGCGGAAGCTCGGGAGGGAGATGGTTTGGTTCCATGGCGCGCGCTGTCATATAGCCGCGCACCCCTCGCCTGTCAGCCCATCGCCGGGAAAACGCGAAACCGTGACGACACCGCCTGAACCGACCTTCCAGGCGGGCGAGCTCCTGGCCCTGCTGGCGCCGCTGCGGGCGCCGATCGCTGGCCTGCCCGGCCTGAGCCCTGCGCTGGCCGGCCTGATCGGCCGGGCCGTCGGCGGCCCGG
>CAXTOC010000236.1:0-4390 GCA_964245725.1 uncultured Acetobacteraceae bacterium
TGCGAAACCTTCTGCCGCAAGATCCGCGAGGCCGTCGGCAGCCGTGCCGACCTTCTGGTCGGAACGCACGGCCAGATGGTGCCGTCCTCGGCCGTGCGGCTGGCGCGGCGGCTCGAGAAGTACGACCCCCTGTGGTTCGAGGAGCCGGTTCCGCCCGGTCAGGAGGACGCCATGGCGGTCGTGGCCCGCAAGACCACCATCCCGGTCGCCACGGGCGAGCGGCTCACCACGAAATATGAGTTCGGGCGTGTGCTGCAGACGGGCGCGGCCTCGATCCTGCAGCCGGACCTCGGCCGCGTCGGCGGCATCTGGGAAGCCAAGAAGATCGCCGCCATGGCCGAGGCCGCCTATGCCGAAGTGGCGCCGCACATCTACTGCGGCCCGGCGCCGCGGTGAAGCCCCTTCCTGCGCCGCCGCGGCTTGATCCACCGTTTCTGTGGAGAAGCCTGTGGATCGCGGGCCGCGAACCGTGAAACCGCGGTGCTTTCGCTACCTCACCCGCTCAGTGCCCAGAAATCGTGCAGTGGCCGGGAGGCGGCGGCAGCCGCGAAAGATCCACCGAAGTTGGGGATAACTCTGTGGAAGAGCGGCAGACAGATCGCTGCAAACCGCGGTTACGCTGGTCCGCACGAGTTTGCACAGTTTCGAGGCAGTCGAGCTAAAGGATTGATGTTGTTGAATTCGAACGCACGCCCGCGTAACACTTTGGAAACATAACCGACACGTGCTTGGAAACGCTGGGAGTCAATCCCGCTGGTGGACGAAACGCGGCGACGCGATCCGCCGCAGGTCGCGTTTCGTTCTCGTGCGGCCACAGGTTCTGCGGCCCCGATCAGCCGGCGGGTTCCGCCGCCGCCTCCGCCAGACGCAGCAGGCGCAGGAAGTTGCCGCCCCAGAAGGCGGCGATCTCGCTGTGGCCGTAGCCGCGCCGCATCAGCTCGTCGGTCAGGGCCGGACTCTCCGCGGCGTTGCTCCAGCCGGTGATGGCGCCGCCGCCGTCGAAGTCGGAGCTGATGCCCACGTGTGCCGCGCCGATGCGACGCACGACATAGTCGAGATGGTCGACGAAATCGGCGACCTTCACCTGCGAGGGCGTCGCCCTGGGCTTGAGGAAGGACGGCATGGCGGTGATCTGGATCAGCCCCTCGGTGTCGCGCAGCGCGTCGAGCTGGGTGTCGTCGAGGTTGCGCGGGTGGTCGCACAGCGTGCGCACGCACGAATGCGTCGCCACCACCGGGGTGCGCGACTGCATCGCCGCCTGCAGCATCGAGCGACGGGACAGGTGCGAGACGTCGACCAGCAGCCCGAGCCGGTTCATCTCGCGCACCGCCTCGTGCCCGTAGGGGCTGAGCCCGCCATGCAGGGTCTCGCCGTCGCCGAGGTCGCGGCGCGGGATCGCCGCGTCCGCCAGCAGGTTGTGCCCGTTGTGGGTCAGGGTGACGTAGCGGGCGCCGCGCCGGCGGAACGCGGCGAGCAGGCCGAGATCCTCGCCGATGGCGTAGCCGTTCTCCACCGCCGGTATCACCGCGACCGCGCCCTCCGCCTGGGCGCGCTCGACCTCGTCCGCGGTGCTGCACAGACGCACCGCCCCGCTCTCGCCGCCGTCCGCCATCGCCGCGATGCCGTCGAGCATCGCCAGTGCGCGGTCGGCGGCGGCGGCGTGGCCGGCGGGATCGCGCGCGCCCTGCGGCACGTAGGCGGCGAAGCATCCGGCGCTCAGGCCGCCGCGGCGCATCTTCGGCAGGTCGACGCGGCGCGAGGCGGTGTCGGCACGGAACTCGTTCCCCGCGCCGGCTGGCCAGGGGATGTCGATATGGCTGTCCAGGGTGAGGATCGAGCGGTGCAAGTCGATGGAGTCGGTCATGACGGCAGCAAGGCCGCCACACCGCGTCCGGTTCCGCAAGCGCCGGCTGGCCTCTTGCCAGCGCGCGCCGATTGCGCGAACCCGCGGGACGATGCGCATCGTCACCTGGAACATCAACTCGCTCCGCCTGCGCCTGCCCCTGCTCGAGCGGCTGGCGCGCGTGCTGTCTCCGGACGTGATCTGCCTGCAGGAGACCAAGGTGCCCGACGAGCTGTTCCCGCGCACGGCCGGCCCCGCGCTCGGCTACCCGCACGTGGCCCATCGCGGCATGAAATCCTACAACGGGGTCGCCATCCTGTCGCGGCTGCCGATGCAGCTCGACGAGTCCGCGCCGGACTGGTGCCTCAGGAACGACCGACGCCACCTCGCGGTGACGCTGCAGGCGCCGGGCGGCGGGGTGGCGCTGCACGACTTCTACGTGCCGGCGGGGGGCGACGTCGCCGACCCGGCGCTGAACCCGAAATTCGCTCACAAGCTCGCCTTCGTCGAGGAGGTGACGCGGCACTTCGCGCAGCATCCGCCGCAGCGCACCGTGCTGGTCGGCGACCTCAACATCGCGCCGCTGGAGCAGGACGTGTGGAGCCACCGCCAGCTGCTGGACGTGGTCAGCCACACGCCGCCGGAGGTGGAGCGGATGCAGGCCTGGCTGCGCGCCGGCTTCACCGACGCGATGCGGCATTTCGTGCCGCCCGAGCAGAAGCTCTACACCTGGTGGTCATACCGCAACCGGGACTGGCGCGTCTCCGACCGCGGGCGGCGGCTGGATCATGTCTGGGTGACGCCGGACCTGGTGCCGGCGCTGCGCAGCCTGACCATCCTCAAGGAGGCGCGCGACTGGCCGATCCCGTCGGACCACGTCCCGGTGATGATCGAGCTGGAGTTGGAGGACACCCGAGCTGTCCCCTGATCGAACGGGTCCCGAGGGCTGCGCCCTCGGTGGGTTCAACGGGTGAAACCCCTTGCCTGCCTGTGCACCTGACCGCCCTGCACATCTACCCGGTCAAGGGCCTGCGCGGCGTCGCCGAGCGGAGCGCCGAGGTGGAGCCCTGCGGCCTGGCCGGCGACCGTCGCTGGATGGTGGTGGACGAGCGCGGGCAGTTCCTGACCCAGCGCCAGCTTCCGGCGATGGCGCGCTTCGACGCCGCGCTGTCGGAGACGACGCTGCGGCTGAGCCTGGGCGAAGAGGCGATCGAGACGCCGCGTCGTCCGGAGGCGGCCGGCGAACGGATCGCGGTCACGGTCTGGCGCAGCCAGCTGCAGGCGGCGACGGTCGGAGGCGAGGTCGATCGCTGGCTCGGCGCGCGGCTCGGCCGCTCCTGCCGGCTGGTGCATCTGGACGACCCCCTGGCACGGCCGATCGAGCCCGCGCACGCGCGGCCCGGGGAGCATGTCTCGTTCGCCGACGGCTTTCCGCTGCTGCTGGCCAGCACCGGCTCGCTCGGGGCGCTGAACGATGGGCTGCGGGCTCGCGGCGCCGGCGCCGTCGGCATCGACCGCTTCCGGCCCAACCTGGTGATCGACTGCGCCGCGCCCTGGGTCGAGGAGGAATGGCGCATGCTGCGCATCGGCGACGTGCGGTTCCGCGCGCCGAAGCCGTGCGTGCGCTGCGTGGTCACCAGCATCGACCAGCGCAGCGGCCGGATCGCGGTGCCCGGCGAGCCGCTGCGCACGCTGGCGCGGCTGCGTCCGGGGCGCGGCAGCGTCGTGTTCGGGCTGAACCTGGTGGCGCAGCAGGCCGGCCGCCTCGCGGTCGGCGATGCGGTGGAGATCCTGGACTAGAGCGTGATCCGATCGCATAGGCTCACGGATCAAGCTCCAGCGTCGTGTTCTGACGCGCATCTCTATCCGATCAGACGACTCCGTTCGATCGGATGATGCTCTAGCCGGCCTCGCTTGACAGCCGGCACAGGATCTTTCTCAGCTGGCGTCCGAGGATAACAGGAGGAAGCCATGCCAGCTGACACCACGGGCGCGTTCGTCGTGATCGCCGAGTTCACCATCAAGCCCGGCTGCCTCGATGCCTTCCTCGACATCGCCCGGCAGGATGCGCGCGATTCCGTGGCCAACGAGCCGGGCTGCCAGCAGTTCGACGCGGTGCACGTCCAGGAGGGGCCGGACCAGATCGTGCTGTACGAGGTCTATGACGACCGTGCCGCCTTCGATGCGCACCTGCAGGCGCCGCACTACGCGCCGTTCCGCGACGGCGTGCCGGCGCTGACGGTGGGAGCGCCGACGGTCCGGTTCTGCACCCGGATGACCTGACCGGGCGCCAGCCGTCACTGCCGATCCGGCTCGCCGGGCTGCCGCGCCGCGAACCAGTCGGCATAGGGGGTGTTGCGCGCCATGCGTCGGCCGTAGTCGGGCGCGCCGTCGGTCCACCACACCGGGCCGCGCTCGCCGAGCGCCCGCTTGGCGGCGTCCACCCGGACGCGTGCCGCCTCGCGGGCCGCCGGGGCGGCGCCGCGCCAAGCCAGCCGCGTGGCCCCCCGCGCGGGCCGGAGCGCGGGGGGGAGGGCGGGGCGCGGG
>CAXTOC010000237.1:0-4388 GCA_964245725.1 uncultured Acetobacteraceae bacterium
CTGCAGGGCAGCCGGCTGGCGCGGCTGCGTGCCATGCGCCGGCTGCCGCGGCTGGTACGCCGGACCCGGCTCGAGACGCTGCTGTTCCGGCTCTGGTTCCTGATCGGCTGAGAGAGTCCCCCCCGCGATGCACCGCAACACTGTCCTGCTGATCTGGGTGCTCGGGCTCCTGTTCGCGCTGCTGCTGATCTTCGCCGGTCCGAACCCGGTGCAGCATGCCCTGGAGGACGCTTTCGACCGGCTCGAGGCCCTGCTCGACCGCCTGGACGGCTCGGCGCTCCAGGTGGTGCGCGCGATGGCGATCGCGCTGTACTGCGTGTTCCTCGCCCTCTGCGTCGTGGCACTGCGCCTCGGCCAGCCGGCGCTCGGCACGGCCATCGTGGTGTCGGTGCTGTTCCTGCTGCTGGCCGGCTACGCCTTCGCCTGGGTGTTCTACCTGCGATACCCGCACTGGGGCATGGCGCTGATCCTGGTCCTGTTCGCCTCACTGACCATGACCCGGCGCGTGCTGATGGCCGCGCCGGTCTCCTCACGACGCCGCTGACGCCGCCGGGTGGGTTCCGCGCGGCGGGATCGTCCGGGGCGACCGGAGACCCGAACCGCTCAGCGCCGACCGATGAACTCCAGCATCGCCCGCGCCGTGTCGTCGGGCTGTTCCATCATGATCTGGTGGGCGGCCCCCGCCATGATCCGCAGCGTCGCACGCGGCAGTCCTGCCGCAATCGCGTCGGTCACCGCTTGCGGCACGATCCCGTCCGCGGCACCGCCCAGCACCAGCACCGGCAGGTCGAGTGCCGCCAGCCGGCCCATGGACAGCGCCTCCGACTGGGTGAGCATCGCGCGCAGCACGAACATCGAGTTGCCCGATGCCACCTGCTCCTCGCCGGCGACCAGCGCCGGATCGGTATCGCGATGCCAGCCGCGCTTGCGGAAGCCGCGCGACAAGATAGGGCGCAACAGCGACAGCACCGGCAGCGGCAGAGTCTTGAACAGCCAGGCGACGCCCCCACCGCGTTCGTGCAGCTCGACCGGGGCCGAGGCCACCAGCACGGCCCGCTCGACCTCGCCCAGCCGTCCCTGTCGCGCCAGCTCGTCCAGGTAGAGCAGCGTCTGCCGGCCGCCGAACGAGTGGCCGACCAGGATCGTCCGCGCGGTGCGGTAGCGCGCCACCACTGCCCGGTAGTCGGCCAGCATCGACGCGCCGCCATACGCGGCACGCGCGCGCGGCCGCGGGCTGGCGCCGTGGCCGAGCGCATCCCAGGCGACCACGCCGTAGCCGGCGGCGACGCAGGCGTCCCACAGGAAGCGCCAGTGCTCCTTATTGCCGCCGCCGCCGTGGCAGAAGAAGATCGTCGACTCGGCGCGCCCGGCGCCGGTGCGGGTTGCGACGCTGAGCACCCGGCCCGGGCGGATCTCGACCGGGCTGCCGCCGATCGCGGCGACGGCGCCGGGAGCGGGCATCGGGGCCGTGGCCATCACGCCGTCGCCCCCGCCGCGTCGATCCGCTCCACCGCCATCAACGCGATGCCGCTGCGCCATGCGAGGCCGCGCGGTCGAGCACGCGCGATGAGAACCGCAATCACAAGCAGCCTATCCTTGTCCGCACCGGCACGTATGGTTGTTCACGCGGGGGGGATCAAGCGGTTGCTCCCGACGCATGGATCCTGCCAGATCGGGCGGGGCCGAGGATGACTGGCGGGCAGCAACCTGAACCCCCAGCCGGGACGAGCTCGATGAACCCAGCGCCGGCGGCCTCCAGATCGGCGAGCGTGGCGCGCTCCGGCTCCCGCACGATCCCGCGTTGCCGCCGCTTCGTCCGGCTCGCGTCCCTCGGCTTCGCCTGCCTCCTGCTGGAGGCGGCCCAGGCGCGGGCGCAGACGACGGCCGCGCCGGTCGCGGCACAGCAATCCACGCCGAGCGTCGCCACCGGCACCATGCCGGGCGACAGCAAGGCACCTCAGTCGGGTGGGCTCGAGACCATCACCGTGACCTCGGAGCGGCGGTCGCAAAGTGCGCAGAGCGTCGGCAGCTCGGTCAGCGTGATCAGCGGCAGGACGCTCACGGCGCGCAACGTCAACGACGTGTTCGACCTGCAGTACCTGACGCCCTCGCTGCAGGTGACGCCGCAATTCGGCAGCGGCCAGCCCTCGTTCGCGATTCGCGGCCTCGGCTTCAGCGACTATGCCAGCAACAACGCGCCGACGGTCGGCATCTACATGGACGAGGTGGCCTATCCGGTCCCGTTCGCCACCAACGGCACCATGTTCGACATCCAGCGCGTCGAGGTGCTGCGCGGGCCGCAGGGCACGCTGTACGGCCGCAACACCACGGGTGGCGCGATCAACTATATCCTGAACAAGCCGACCCGCACCCTGACCGGCGGCCTCGACGTGCAGTACGGACGCTTCGACGCCTCCAAGGTCGACGGCTACGTCGCTGGCCCGCTCGGCGACCGCGCGCAGTTCCGCCTGTCCGGCGAGACCCAGCAGGGCGGCGCCTGGCAGCACAACCGCGACGGCGACGGCTCGGTGCTCGGCGACGTCGACCGCAGCGGCCTGCGCCTGATCGTGGATGCCGAGGCGACCGACACGCTCAAGTTCGAGGTCAACCTGCATGGCAGCCACGAGCGCTCCGACGGCAGCGGCGAGCATCTCTACGCGCCGCTCACCGCGCTGAACGGCTTCTTTCCGCTGATCTACCCGGTCTATCCCGCCGATACCGACCGCTATGCCACCGCCTGGGGGGCATCCCCCTCGTTCGCGCGCGAGATCGGCATCCGGACCGACACCAAGCCGTTCCGCCACCTCGATACCGGCGGCCTCAGCCTGCGCGCCGACCAGGCGCTGGGTTTCGCGACCCTCACCGATTTGGTCAGCTACGACTACGCGCAGCGCACGGAATACGACAATTTCGACGCCTTCGCCGGCGGGGTCGCCGACGTCTATTACGACTCGCGCGCCAACGTGTTCGCCAACGAGCTGCGCCTCACCTCGCTGGATGCCGGGCGCCTCTCCTGGGTTGGCGGCATCTACTACTCGAACCAGTACCTGAACGACAATTACCGCTCGGGCTTCCAGGAGATCTACGGGCTCGACGGCGACGTGCAGTACTCGCAGACCGTCAACACCGTCAGCGGCTTCGGGCAGGCCAACTACAAGCTGACCCCGGCGCTGACCGCGATCGGCGGCCTGCGGATCGAGCACGAGCAGCGCGACCTCGACGATTTCAGCTCCTACTTCATCTCGGGCGGCGCCATCACCAACCCGAACAACTCGGTCGGCCCGCAGAGCACCAGCTTCACCGAGCCGTCGGGTAAGGCCGAGCTGGAGTACTCCCCGCTGCGCGACGACATGACCTACGCCTCGGTCAGCCGCGGCATCAAGTCAGGCGGCTTCACCACCTACAACTCGGGCTCGCCCCAGACCTCCACCGCGCCGTTCAAGCCGGAGAGGCTCTGGGCCTACGAGGTCGGCAACAAGCTGGAGCTGCCGGCCCGGCACCTGCGCTTCAACCTGTCGGCCTTCTACTACGACTACCGCGACCAGCAGATCCAGTCGGCCACCGTCAACGCGCAGACCGGCCTCATCGGGGCGATCGTGAACGCGCCGAAGTCGCACCTCTACGGCGGCGAGTTCGAGGCCAGCTGGTCGCCGATCCGCAACCTCACCCTGACCCAGGGCGGCGGCTGGGCGACCGGCCAGTTCGACGTCTTCGAATCCGTGCTGACCGCGGTGCGGGTGCGTGGCGTCTATGTCGGGGTGTTCGGCGACCGCAAGGGCGACAGCCTGCCGGCGCCGAAGATCACGCTGGACGGCTCGATCAGCTACCGCTGGGAGCTGGGGCGCTTCGACCTGCTCACCGGTGCGGACTACAGCCTGCGCAGCACCTACCGCTCGCTGTTCGGCAGCCTCTACGACGTCGCCGGCTACACCCTGGTGAACGCCAGCGTGACGCTGTCGCCGCGGGGCGGCCGCTGGAGCCTCTCGGCGTTCGGCCAGAACATCCTGGACAAGCAGTACGACGTCGACCGCAACTTCTTCGTCGCCGGCGACGACGTCGCACTCGCGGGACTGCCGGCGACCTGGGGCGTGCGCGCCTCGGTGAACTTCTGACGCCGCCGCAGGACACGGAGCCGCCCGATGACCAGCCTGATCGAGCTCGATACCGCGGCCCTGCTCGCCGGCTACGCTTCGGGCAGCTTCTCCCCGGTCGAGTATGTCGAGGCCCTGATCGGGCATATCGACGCCTGGGAGCCGCGCCTCAACGCGCTCTACGCCTACGCGCCGGAGCGTGCGCGACGGGAGGCCGCCGCCTCGGCGCGGCGCTGGCGGGACGGCGCGCCCTGCGGGCCGCTCGACGGCATCCCGGTCACGCTGAAGGAGCTGATC
>CAXTOC010000238.1:0-4348 GCA_964245725.1 uncultured Acetobacteraceae bacterium
GTGCGGTGCTGATGGCAGTGGGTCCGGCAACGTTGCAGGCGGGACAACTTCCATTGCTTCAAGAACGGATTACGAGGAGCGGCGGAAGCGAGGGAGCTGATCTTGCTGACAATGGCGATCCGGCGCTGGCCGGCGCGGTGCGCTCGGCACAGCTCAGCCCGCTGCCCGCGCCCGACTGCGTCACCGCCCTGTCGACGGTGGTCGCCGACGAGGACACGCTGCTGACGCTGCGCCGCTGGATCGCCGGACGGACGGACTGGCGCCCGGCCTGAGCTTCATCCCGTCTCGACGCCGAGGCGCACCGGCGCCGTCTCGGGCAGCCGCAGCACTGCCGCCAGGCCGAGCACGACGCCGCCGGTCATGTACCAGGCGGCGGCGAGCGGGTTGCCGGTGGCCGCGATCAGCCAGGCGACGGTGAACTGCGCCGAGCCGCCGAACAGCGAGATCGCGCAGGCATAGATCATCCCGAGCCCGCCGGAGCGCGCGCCCTTCGGCAGGCTCTCGGTGATGACGACGATCACCGAGACGCCCGACAGGTTCGAGGCCGCCGCCAGCAGCGCGGCAGCGCCGTAGAGCGCCAGCGGCGAGCGGACCTGGTCGAGCAGCCAGAAGCACGGGAACACCGCGACCAGCAGCACGCAGGCCGGCGCGATCAGCACCGGCTTGCGCCCGAAGCGGTCCGACAGCCAGCCGCCGAGCGGGTCGCAGACGACGCTGCACAGTCCGACCACCACGGTGGCGCCGAAGGCGAACCGCGCCGGCATGGCCAGCGTGGTGGCGGCGTAGGTCGTCAGGTAGTCGAGGATGTAGTTCGTCGTGGTGGCGCCGGCCAGCATGGCGAGGCCCGGCAGGACGATGCCCACGGGGCGCGGCGGCGGATGCCCCGACGCGGGCTCCGGGCGATGCAGCGTCTCGTCGAGCGAGCGTCGCAGCAACAGCCCGAACGGGACGATCGCCGCCCCGAGCAGCAGGGCGATGCGCCATCCCCAGGCGTCGAGTGCGGCGGCGTCCATCAGGCTCGACAGCACCACCCCGACCAGCCCCGCCGCCAGCACCGCGAGATCCGCACTCATCGCCTGGAACGCGGTGTACAGCCCGCGCCGCAGCGGCGGCGCCGCCTCGATCAGGAACGCCGTGGCCGGCCCGACCTCGCCGCCGAGCGCGAAGCCCTGCAGCAGGCGCAAGCTCACCGCCAGCACCGGCGCCAGCGTGCCGATGCGGGCGTAGGAGGGTGTCAGCGCGAGCCCGGTGACCGCGATGCCGATCAGGCCGAAGGAGAGCAGCATCGCCGGCTTGCGACCGCGCCTGTCGCCCATCCGGCCGATTACGAAGGCGCCGAGCGGCCGGGTCAGGAAGCCGGCGCCGAAGGTGGCGAGCGAGGCCAGCAGGCTTGCGTCCGGCGCGTGCGACGGAAAGAAGGTCCGGCCGATCTGCGCCGCGAAGAAGGCGTAGGTGACGAAGTCGTAGAACTCGAGCGCGTTGCCGACGGCGACGGCCGCGATCTGCCGCGGCCGCAGCGTGCGGGTGACGTCGGCCGGCCCGGCGGATGTCATCGCGGCTCCGCGGCAAGGTGGAGACGCGCACATCCCCCTCGGGCCCCGACCGGCAGCCGGACCGCCCCCGCAGCGTGGGGAGCCGTCGGGTCGATGCAACCGCCGCTGCGCGAACGTGTCGCCCGCACCTCCCGGCCCGGCTGCCTCGTTCTTTGGACGTCGAGAGCGATGCCGTCTCGGGCATTATGGGGACCGCGCCGTGCCTCGGTGGCGGCGTCGCCACGTCGGAGAAGCGCATGCGGCCCCATATGACCGACCGGGAGATCGAGCTGTTCGACAGCCTGACCGGCAGGTCGGAGCACTATCTGGAGTTCGGCTGCGGCGGCAGCACCTACTCCGCGTCCCGGCGCGTGCGCGCAAGCGTCGTCAGCGTGGACTCCTCGACCGGATGGCTGGAGAAGGTGGGCGCTGCCTGCGCCGGCCCGGAGTGCCCGGTCAAGCCGACGATGCTCCACGTGGATATCGGGCCGACCGGTGCATGGGGCGTTCCGACGGACGCCGGCACCCGCGGCCGATGGCCCGACTACTACGAGAGCGCCTGGTCGATCTCGGGAACCTACGAGAGCGACCTGGTCCTCGTGGATGGCCGCTTCCGGGTTGCCTGCTTCGTCAAGACGCTGATGAATTGCCGACCCGATGCCGTCATCATGATGCACGATTTTGCCTCGCGCGCCCATTACCACGCCGTCACGCGGGTCGCGCGCGAGATCGCTCGCGCCGACGACCTCTCGATCTTCATCCCTCTGCCGGGAGCGTCGCGTCGGACGCTGCACGAGATCCTCGAACAGCATCGGTTCGCCTACGAGTGAAGATCGTATGGCTGGCCTGCTAGACGGGGTCGTCCTTGGTCATCGCGTCGAGGAAGTGCGCGGCCTGCTCGCGCATCGTCGCGACGCGCTGCGTATCCATGCGCGCCAGCGTGCGCACCGGCATCGCCATGCGCGGGTTGCCGGCAAGCCGCTCCTGGTGCCGGGCGATGAAGTCCCAGTAGAGGAAGTTGAACGGACAGGCGCCGGGGCCGGTCGACGCGCGCACGTCGTATTCGCAACCCGAACAGTAGTCGCTCATCCGGTTGATGTAGGCGCCGGATGCCGCGTATGGCTTGGAGGCCATCACGCCGCCATCGGCGAACAGCGCCATGCCGCGCACGTTCGGCATCTCCACCCACTGGTAGGCGTCGGCGTAGACGATCAGGTACCACTCATCGACCTGGTCCGGATCGAGGCCGGCCAGCAGCGAGAAGTTGCCGACGATCATCAGGCGCTGGATGTGGTGCGCGTACGCGTGCGCGCGGGTGTCGGCCACCACGTGGGCCATGCAGTTCATCCGGGTCTCGCCGGACCAGTACAGCCAGGGCAGCGGCCGTGTCGCGCCCAGCGCGTTGAGCCGCCCGTACTCCGGCATGCGCAGCCAGTAGATGCCGCGCACGTACTCGCGCCATCCGAGGATCTGCCGCACGAAGCCCTCGACCGCGTTCAGCGGTGCGATGCCGTCGCGCCAGGCTGCCTCGGCGGCGCGGCAGGCCAGCAGCGGATCCAGCAGGCCGGTGTTGAGCGAGGTCGAGATCAGCGCGTGGAACAGCACCGGATCGCCGGCGCGCATGAAATCCTGCCAGTCGCCGAACGAGGCCAGCCGCTCGGTGACGAAATGATCGAGCGCCAGCACCGCCTGCTCGTGGGTCACCGGCAGGTCGAACGCCTCGAGCTCGCCGAAATGATCCGCGAACTCGCGCCCGACCAGCGCGATCACCTCGCGCGTCACCGCGTCGGGCGCGAACGGCGGCAGCGAGGGGGGAAGCACGGTGGCCGGCATGCGCTTGCGGTTCTCGCTGTCGAAGTTCCAGCGGCCGCCGACCGGGGTCTCGCCCTCCATCAGCACCGCGTGGCGGCGGCGCATCGCGCGGTAGAAGAACTCCATGCGCAGCTCGCGACGCCCCTCGGTCCAGTGCCGGAACTGCTGGTGCGAGCACAGGAACCGGGTGTCGCCGGCGATCTCGGTGGCAACTCCGCTCGCCTCGCCCCAGCCGGACATGTCCTGCAGCAGCCGCCACTCGCCCGCCTCGGTGGCGACGATCCGCTCCGGCCGGAAGCTGGCCGCCGCGCGCAGCATCTCGCCGCGCAGCGAGTGGGTGTTGTACGGATCGTCCAGGGTCGTGTAGCGCACCCGCACGCCGCGCTCGCGCAGCCGCTGCGCGAAGTGCCGCATCGCCGACAGCACCAGCACGATCTTCTTCTTGTGGTGGCGCACGTAGGTGCACTCGCCGCGCACCTCGGCCATCAGCACCAGGTCGGTCGCAGCATCGAGCCCGTCGAGCGCCGAGACATTGTCGGAGAGCTGATCGCCGAGCAGCACGCGCAAGGTTCGCACGAGGTTCCTCCTGACGCCGCGCCCTCTCGGCGCTACCGCCCGGGCAGGCTACGGCGTCGCAGCAATACCCGCACGGCGCCTTGGTTGCCAGGATGCGGATGCACCGCGGCGAGCACCAGGTGCCGCAGGTCCTGCCGGCTCAGCCAGAACGGCAGCTCGCGTCGCAGGATGCCGCCCTCCTGGCCGGATCCGACGCCGGTGATGATCTCGACGCAGCGCAGCTGCTCGGATTGCGCGCGCAACAGGAAGCCGTGCAGTGCCGAGAAGGCGGCCTGCGCCGTGCGTCCGTGCAGGTCGAGCGTGCGCTGCGGCCGCAGCACGCCGTTCGAGAGCCTGCGCCAGCTGGTATCGTCCAGTCCCGGCTGGCGGATGCCGACCTCGACCAGGCGGGCAGCGCTCGGCTGCGGCAGCTTCCGCGACACCCGGGG
>CAXTOC010000239.1:0-4330 GCA_964245725.1 uncultured Acetobacteraceae bacterium
GTGGTGGCATCGCGCGTGTCGGGCCTGCGGCCGCGGCCGCGCGACTCCGGCTTGCCGCCGCGCCCGCGGCCACCGCGGCCGCGCGACTCCTCGGACCATTCGACGGAGTCGATGCCGTCGACGCCGATGCGCGGGATCACGTGCCCGGTCAGCTTCTCGATCGCCTCGACGAACAGCCGGTCGTAGGGGCTGGCGATGCCCAGCGCGTGGCCGGTGCGCCCGGCGCGACCGGTGCGGCCGATGCGGTGCACGTAGTCCTCGGCGTGGATCGGCACGTCGAAGTTGAACACGTGGCTGAGGCCGCCGATGTCGATGCCGCGCGCGGCGACGTCGGAGCAGACCAGCAGCTGCAGCTCGCCCGCCTTGAACTTCTCGAGTGTCGCGAAGCGCACCGGCTGCGGCAGGTCTCCATGTAGGGCGCCGGCGGAGAAGCCGTGCTTGCGCAGCGACTTGTGCAGGATGTCGACGTCGCGCTTGCGGTTGCAGAAGATCAGCGCGTTCTGCACGTCCTCGGCACGCAGCAGGCGGCGCAGCGCGCGGCGCTTGTCGACCTCCGGCACCACGGCGAGGCCCTCCTCGATGGTGGGCGCCACCGACGCGGCCCGGGTGACCGTGATCTCCTTGGGGTTGTGCAGGAACATCTCCGACAGGCGGCGTATCTCGGGCGCCATCGTCGCCGAGAAGAACAGCGTCTGCCGGTTCGGCGAGAGCAGCGAGACGATCCGCTCCACGTCGGGGATGAAGCCCATGTCGAGCATGCGGTCGGCCTCGTCGATCACCAGGATGCTGGTCTGTGTCAGCAGCAGGCCGCCGCGCTCGAACAGGTCGAGCAGCCGGCCGGGTGTCGCGATCAGCACGTCGACGCCGCGGTTGAGCGCCTCCTTCTGCTCGGACATGCTCTCGCCGCCGATCAGCAGCGCGTGGTTGAGCTTGAGGTACTTGCCGTAGAGCAGGAAGTTCTCCGCCACCTGCAGCGCCAGCTCCCGCGTCGGCTCCAGGATCAGCGAGCGCGGCATGCGCGCCCGCGCCCGCGAACCCGACAGGATGTCGAGCAGCGGCAGGGTGAAGCCCGCGGTCTTGCCGGTGCCGGTCTGCGCCACCCCCATCACGTCGCGTCCGGCGAGCACCACCGGGATCGCCTGCGCCTGGATCGGCGTCGGGTGCAGGTAGCCCATGTCGGCGATGGCGCGCTGGATCGGCTCGGACAGGCCGAGCTCGGAGAACAGCGGCAGCTCCGGCGCGGCCGCGGCCTCGCGTGCGCTCTCGGCGTCGGGCGACACCAGGATGGGCAGTGCGAGGTCGTCCGTCCCCGGCGTGTCGGTCAGGGCGTCCTGATGAAGCGTGTCGGAGCCCCGCGGGGGCATCCCGTCCGGCTCGGCGGTATCGGTTTCGTCCAAAATTCTCTCTGGCTGGTCAGGGTTGCGAGGCCGTAGCCTGTCGCCGAACGGCGGCGTCTGGGCCATGCTTCGCGACCGGCGCGCGGGGCGCCGCTGCTGCGGCGTCCGGCTGCGTAGCCGTATCCTCATAATGCCGCGACAAGTCAAGAGAATGCAGCACTCGGGCGGTGGCCGGCCGGGTCCGGAACCAAGCGCAGGGGGGCCCGTTGGTGCTGCGGCGCGGGCGCTCGGCCTCCGACAGCAGAGCGAGAAGTCGGAGGAGAGTGCCGCTTGGTCTATTCCCCCTTGGCGATCGAGGAGTACGGCCTGATCGGCGATTGCAGCAGCTGCGCCCTGGTCGGGCGCAACGGCTCGATCGATTGGCTGTGCTGGCCACGCTTCGACAGCGGCGCCTGCCTCGCCGCCCTGGTCGGCACCGAGGAGAACGGGCGCTGGCTGATCGCCCCCGGCGAGGCGGCGCAGGCGACGCGCGCCTACCGCGGTGCCGGGCTGGTGCTGCAGACCCTGTTCACGACCCAGGCCGGCAGCGTCGCCGTCACCGACTTCATGCCGATCAACAGCCCCGTGCCGAGCATCGTGCGCATCGTCGAGGGGCGGGGCGGCCGCGTCGAGATGACCAGCAAGCTGCTGCTGCGCTTCGACTACGGCAACTCGATCCCCTGGGTGACGCGTCTGCCGGACAAGGCGGCCCCGGGAGAGGCAGGCGTCGTCGCCGTCGCCGGGCCGCACCTGGTCTGCCTGCGCACCGACGTGCCGCTCGAGGGCGAGGAGATGGCGACCGTCGGCCGCTTCAGCGTCGCCGAGGGCGAGCGGATCGCCTTCGTGCTCAGCTACGGCCCGTCGCACCTGCCGCCGCCCGCGCTGATCAAGGTGGACGACGCGCTGGCGCGCACGGAAGCCTTCTGGTCCGAGTGGTCCGGCCGCTGCGCCTATCAGGGTCCGCACCGCGAGATCGTGCTGCGCTCGATGGTGACGCTGAAGGGGCTGACCTTCGCCGAGACCGGCGGCATCGTCGCCGCCGCGACCACCTCGCTGCCCGAGCAGCTCGGCGGCCCGCGCAACTGGGACTACCGGTTCTGCTGGCTGCGCGACGCCGGCCTGACGCTGATCGCGATGATGTCCGGCGGCTACTACGACGAGGCACGGCTGTGGCGCGACTGGCTGCATCGCTCCATCGCCGGCAGCCCGGACCAGATCCAGATCATGTACGGCATCGCCGGCGAGCGCAGCCTGCAGGAGTGGGAGGTGCCCTGGCTCGCCGGCTACCAGGGTGCCGCACCGGTACGGATCGGCAACGCCGCCGCCGGCCAGCTGCAGCTCGACGTCTACGGCGAGGTGATCACCGCACTGCACCTGGCCAGGCAGGAGAACCTGCGCGAGCCCAGCTATGGCTGGTCGCTGCAGGTGGCGCTGGTCGAGCACCTGGAGACGATCTGGGAGCAGCCGGACGAGGGCATGTGGGAGGTGCGCGGCGGCCGCAGGCAGTTCACCGTGTCGAAGGTTTTCGCCTGGATGGCGTTCGACCGCACCATACGCGACTGCGAGCAGTTCGGCCTCGACGGGCCGGTGCAGCGCTGGCGGCAGGTGCGCGACCGCATCCATAGCGCGGTCTGCGAGGAGGGGTTCAGCAAGACCAAGGGCTGCTTCACCCAGTCCTACGGCTCCGAGGCGCTCGATGCCGGGCTGCTGCTCATCCCGGTCACCGGCTTCCTGCCGGCCGACGATCCCCGGATCGTCGCCACGGTGAGTGCGGTCGAGCGCGAGCTGCTGGAGGACGGCTTCGTGCTGCGCTACCGCACCGAGAGCAGCGTCGACGGCATGCCCGGCCGCGAGGGCGCCTTCCTGGCCTGCACCTTCTGGCTGGTCGACGCCTACGTGCTGCAGGGACGGCACGACGAGGCGGAGGCGCTGTTCAAGCGTCTGGTCGCGCTCAGCAACGATCTGGGCCTGCTGTCGGAGGAGTACGACCCGCGCGTCAGGCGCCTGGTCGGCAACTTCCCGCAGGCCTTCTCGCATGTCGGCCTGATCAACTCGGCGGTGAACCTGCGCAACCGCGCCGTGCCGCTGCGCGGCGAGACCCAGGCCGCAGCCGAGTAGAACCGGCGCTCGGACCACGGTTCCGGGGCCTCAGGCTCCGGCGGGTCCAGGGCAGCGCCCCGGCCTGAAGCTCCGGGCCTAGAAGCTGTGACCCAACGACGCGACCAGCACGATCGAAGCCCCGATCACCAGGGTCATGCCGAGCAGCGAGCGGATGCTCTCGAACACGGCCGGCTGCGGCCGGATCGCCCGGCGCGCCCTGCGGAACGGGCCGAAGAAGGCCCACAGGAACACTCCCGCCAACACCAGGGCCAGCCCCTGCATCGCGTTGATGTGCCAGTCGGCGTTGGCGAAGCCGCCCTCGCGGAAGATCTCCATCGCCCAGCCTGTCAGCAGCACGATCGGCATCACGTGCCAGACCAGCCGGAAGAAGCGGCCCAGGGTCTGCAGGTTCACGGACACGCGCTGGGTCTGGTCGAGCAGGTTCAGGCTGGGACGCAGCACCAGCAGCGTGTAGGCGGAGCCGCCGACCAGGAGCGCCATGCCGAGCAGGTGCGTGGCGAGCACGAGGCCCCAGAGGATGGTGGCGGATTGCGACTGCATCGTGGGCTCCAGCGCGGCGTTGTCGTGCCGGCGGTCTGAATAGAGCCTGGACCGGTGAAAGCAAGCGCTCGGCGCGAGAAGGACATCCCAGTCATGATCGATCAGTCCCTGCTGCTGCTGACCCCGGACGAGATGGGCCGGGCGGACCGTCTGGCGGCGCTGTCGACCTCGTCGTGGGGGTTGATGCAGAACGCGGGCCGTGCCGTCGCGCGCGCGGCGGTGCGGCGCTACGCACCCTGCCGCACGCTGGTGCTGTGCGGCCCGGGCAACAACGGCGGCGACGGCTACGTGGC
>CAXTOC010000240.1:0-4308 GCA_964245725.1 uncultured Acetobacteraceae bacterium
AGCGTGAAGTGGTCCGGGTTCGACAGGTTGGTCGGCAGCGTCTCCGCCAGCTCCACGCTGTCCTGCAGCACGCTGCCGTCGGGCAGGTAGCCGCGGGACGAGGCGCTGGCCGGCACCGGCGGCAGATCGACGCGCGGTGCCGCACCCTCCGCCTTCCAGCCGCCGAACGCCTGGGTGATCACGTCGCGCGCATGCTCCGGCGTCACGTCGCCGATCACCACGATCGTCGTGAGATCCGGCCGGAAGTTGCTGTCGTAGTAGCGCCGCACGTCCGCCGGCGTCAGCGCCTCGACGCTGGCCGGCGTCGCCTGCCGCAGCTTCGGGTCGCCGTCCGGCAGGATCGCCTTGTTCACCGCCTTCTGGAACAGGTAGCCCGGAGACTGCAGCAGCCCCGCCAGCCCCTGCGCCGTCTCCTGCCGCACCACCGGGAACGCCGCCTCCGGGAACGCCGGGTGCAGCTCGTTGTCGGCGAGCAGCGCCACCCCGCGCTCGAACTGCGGCGTCAGCACCTGCAGCGAGAACCGCGTGCCGGCGTCCAGGCTGGCCGCGATGTCGTCCACCGCCTTGCGGAACGCCAGCCGGTCGAGATGCGTCGTGCCGTAGCTGAACAGATCGCCCGCGACCTGCGACACCCCCTCCTTGCCGCGCGGCTCCTGCAGGTCGGAGTCGTTGCGCACCTGGCCGAACACCGACACCGTGCGGCTGACCCGCACCGGACGCACGATCAGCCGGATGCCGTTGGGCAGCATGCTCACCACCGGCGCCGGCCCGGCCTCAGGGATGCGCGCCTCGTGCAGCGCGTCGCGCGCCCAGTCCGGCAGCGTCACCGGCTTGTCCGGCGGTGCGGCGAAGGACTCCGCACCGCCGAAGCCGCCGCTCGCCACCGCGTGCCCGGCGTCGCGCGGCGTCAGCACCGCGGTGATCGCGTGGTCCGGATCCAGGCACACCCGCGCCACCCGGTTCACGTCCGCCACCGTGACCGCCGCATAGGCGGCGTCGATCGCGTCCGGCGAGGACAGGTTCTGGAACGCCAGCGCCCGCGCCCAGCTGTTGGCGAGCCCGGTGATGCTGTTGTTGGTGAACGCGAGCTGCGCCCGCTCCTTGCGCTTGGCCGCCTCCACCAGCTCCGCCGGCACACCGTCATGCGCCGCCTGCGCCAAGATCCCGCGCATCTGGTCGAGCAGCGGCTTCGCGTCGCCCCCCTTGGGGAACGCCGCCACCGCGACTCCGAATCCGACATCCGCCTTCGGCAGGAAGGCGAACTCCGACACCAGCGCCCGGCCCTGCGTCACCAGCCCGTAGAGCGGGCTGCGCTGGTCGGTCAGCACGTCCGACAGCACGTCGGCGGCGGCGAAGTCGCGCGCCTGCAGCCCCGGCATGCGGTAGGCCAGCGTCGCGAAGCCCACCGGGTAGTCGGTGCCCAGCGCCAGCGTCTTCGACGCGACCGGGCCGAGCGCGAACTCCGGCTTGGTCGGCAGCTGCTTGCGCGGGATCGCCTCGAACGCCGTCTTCACCTGCGCCAGCGCCGCCTGCGGGTCGACGTCGCCTGCGATCACCAGGATCGCGTTGTTGGGCGCGTACCACCGGTCGTAGAAGCCGCGCAGCAGCGAGATGTCGGTCTTGTCGAACGACGGCCGGGTGCCGAGCGCGTCGTGCGCGTACGGCGTTCCGGCGAACATCGCCGCCTGCACCTGCGAGATATAGAGGTAGAACGGGCTCGACAGGTCGCGCGACACCTCCTGCTCGATGGCGCCGCGCTCCTTCTCCCAGTCCTGCGCATGCAGGCTCAGCGCATGCATGCGCAGCGCCTCGATGCGCAGCATCACCGACAGGTCCTCCGACGGCGCCGTATAGTAGTACTGCGTCACCGTCTCGGTGGTCTCGGCGTTGTAGCCGCCGCCGAGCCGCGCGCCGACCTCCGCCAGCTGGTTCTTGTCCAGCCCCTCGCTGCCGCGGAACATCATGTGCTCGAGCGCGTGCGCGGTGCCGGGGAACCCGTCCGGCGCCTGATTCGAGCCGACCAGGTAGCTCACCTCCGACGTCACCACCGGCGCCAGCCGGTCGCGCACGATCACCACCCGCAGCCCGTTGGAGAGCGTGTCGCGCAGCACGTCGTGCGTAGCCGGCGCCGCCGCCGCGCGCGCCGACGCGACCAGCGCCACCCCAAGCATCAGACCAGCCAGCCGCATCACCATGACCCTCGAAGTCCAGCCGCCGCATCCTACGGCCTGCATCCCACGGCAGACAGAGCCGCCGAGCCGCCGCGAGGTTTCATGGCGATGATTTCATCCGCCCGCCGCGGTTGACCGGGCCGGCCGCGCCGCGTCTGATCCACCGCGATGCTGTTCAGCTCGATCGTGTTCCTGTTCTACTTCCTGCCCCTGTTCTTCGCCTGCTACGCGACGTGGCACCGCCGCAACGCCGTCCTGCTCGTCGGCAGCCTGATCTTCTACGCCTGGGGCGAGGCCCGCTCGCTGTGGCTGCTCTGCCTGGTCGGCGCCATCGCCTGGTCCGGCGGCCAAGCGATCCACGCCGCGCGCGCCCGCGGCCACCCCCATCGCGCCATCCTCGCCGCCACCATCGGCGCCCAGCGGCTGCTGCTCGCGAGCTTCAAGTACGCCGCCTTCCTCGCCGCGCAGTTCGGGATCCCGCTCGCAGCCCCGGCGCTGCCGCTCGGCATCTCGTTCTTCACCTTCCACGCCATCTCCTACGTGATGGACATCCACCGACGCACCGTGCCGCGGCCGGCGACACCGCTGCAGCTCGCCGTCTACCTGTCGATGTTCCCCCAGCTGGTCGCCGGCCCGATCGTGCGCTACGCCAGCATCGCGGGCGAGATCGCGCACCGCCGCGCGACGCCGGCCGGCATCAGCGCCGGCATCCGCCTGCTGATCATCGGCCTCGCGCAGAAGACCCTGCTCGCCGACACCCTGGCGCGGCCGGCCGACGCGATCTTCGCCCTGCCCGCGCAGTCGCTCGACGCCAGCACCGCCTGGTTCGGCGCCGCCTGCTACATGCTGCAGATCTATCTCGATTTCGCCGGCTACTCGCTGATGGCGATCGGGCTCGCGCGCATGATGGGCCTCACCCTGCCGACCAACTTCCGCCATCCCTACGCCAGCCAGTCAATCACCGAGTTCTGGCGTCGCTGGCACATCAGCCTGTCCTCGTGGTTCCGCGACTACCTCTACATCCCGCTCGGCGGCAACCGGCGCGGGCGTGGGCGCACCCTGCTCAACCTCTGGGTCGTGTTCCTGCTCTGCGGCCTCTGGCATGGTGCTGCCTGGAGCTTCGTGCTGTGGGGCGCCTGGCATGGCGGCTTCCTGGTGCTGGAACGCGCGGGACTGGCGGCGGCGCTGGCTCGCCTCTGGCGCCCGCTGCGCCACGGATACGCGCTGCTCGCGGTGCTGTTCGGCTGGGTGCTGTTCCGCGCCGACGACGTCCCGCACGCAGGCGCGATGATGCGCGCGATGGCCGGTGCTGGCGCCCGCCTGCAGCCCGGTTTCGGCCAGTACGCCCCGGCCTCGGTGCTCGCCGCCCTCGCGGTGGGTGCTGCGATCTCGGTGCCGTTGCAGGGCCTGCGCGACCGCCTGCATGCGCGCTTGCCCCGGGCCGGCCCGCTGCCCGCGCTGACTTCGACCGCCGCCGCCGCCTCGCTGGCCATGCTGCTGATCCTGTGTGCCGCCGACCTCGCCACCGGGACCTACCGGCCCTTCATCTATTTCCGCTTCTGAGCCGTGCGCCGCCTCGCCGCCATCGCCGGCTTCTTCCTGCTGGTGTCGCTGCCGATGCTGGTCCAGCTGGTGGGCCTGGACACGGGCGCCGGCACCGAGAACCGCATCCTGTCGCCGCCGCCGCGCCTGCCGACCAGCCTGAGCGGCGTCGCCGCCCTGCCGCGCGCCACGAGTGCCTGGCTCGACGACCATTTCGGCCTGCGCCGTCCGCTGGTCGAGCTGTCCAACGCCGCGCACTTCGTGCTGTTCGGCGAGTCCGGCAACCCGCAGATCGCCTTCGGTCGCCACGGGGCGCTGTTCCTGACCTCGCACGACGCCGCCGACCCGCAGCAGATGCGGCTGTTCCTCTGCCGCGGCGGCGACGTCGACGCCGCCAGCCGCGCCATGGCCGAGGCACTCGCCGGCTTCCTCGACGCGGCACTGCGGCACGATCCGCGCACCATCGACCTGCTGGTGCCCACCAAGACCGTCGTCGACCGGACCGCCCTGCCGGGCGGGATGCGCGCCCGCTGCGGCGGCGGCCGCGCGGCGCTGCCCGCCCTGCTCTCGTCGCTGGCCGCGCGGCGCCCGGACC
>CAXTOC010000241.1:0-4262 GCA_964245725.1 uncultured Acetobacteraceae bacterium
GCGCGCAGAGCTGGCGCACCCGGCTGAAGGCGGCCGGCGAGGCGCGCGCGGTGCAGGGTGCCGATCTCTCCGCCGAGGTCAGCGGCATCGTCGAGGCGATCTCGTTCTCGTCGGGCCAGGACGTCGCCGCCGGCACCGTGCTGCTGCGGCTGCGTGCCAACGACGACGACGCGAGGCTGGCGCAGCTGCAGGCGCTGGCCGACCTGGCTGCGGCCAACCTGGCGCGCGACCGCAGGCAGTTCGACGCCCAGGCGATCAGCCGCGCCACCCTGGACGCCGACCAGAGCAACCTGCGCGCCGACCAGGCGCAGGTCGCGGCGACGCGGGCGCAGATGGCCGAGAAGGTGGTGCGCGCTCCGTTCGCCGGCCGGCTCGGCATACGCGGCGTCGATGTCGGCCAGTACCTGACCGCCGGCACCGCCATCGTGACGCTGCAGGCGCTGGACCCGATCTACGTCGATTTCTCCATCCAGCAGCAGGCGCTGAGCCGGCTGCGCGCGGGCCAGCCGGTCGACGTGACGGTCGATGCCTGGCCAGGCCGGGTGTTCCGCGCCGCCGTCGCCTCGATCAACAGCCGCGTCGACTCCGCCAGCCGGATGGTGATGGTGCGGGCCCAGCTCGACAACCATGACCACGCGCTGCTGCCGGGCATGTTCGCGGTGGTCGAGGTCGATACCGGCACGCCGGCGCAGCGCCTGACGCTGCCGCAGTCGGCGATCAGCTACAATCCGTATGGCAACTTCGTCTACGTGGTGGCGCCCGGCCGCCATGGCGGCCTGGTGGCGCAGTCGCGGGTGATCGAGATCGGCGCGGTGCGCGGCGACCAGGTGTCGATCCTGTCCGGGGTGGCGCCGGGCGAGCAGGTGGTCACCGCCGGTCAGCTCAAGCTGCGCAGCGGCGCGCCGGTGCTGGTCGACAACCGCGTGATGCCTTCCGAGGCCGCCTCGCCGACGCCCGAGGACGAGTAGGGATGCGGAGCACCAGCCGATGCGCCTGACCGACCTGTTCATCCGCCGGCCGGTGCTGTCCTGCGTGGTCTCGGTGCTGGTGCTGGTGTTCGGGCTGCGCGCCGAGCAGGCGCTGCCGGTGTCGCAGTTCCCGCACACGGTCAGCGGCACCATCGAGGTGCAGACCTACGACTACGGTGCGGATCCCGCCACCATCGCCGGCTTCATCACCACGCCGCTGGAGGGCGCCATCGCCCAGGCCGCGGGGATCGACACCCTGACCTCGACCAGCACCACCAGCCTGAGCGACATCACCGTCAAGCTGAAGCTGAACGAGGACCCGGCGCGGGCGCTCGCCGAGATCCAGGCCTACGTCACCTCGGTGACCTCGCAGCTGCCGCAGGGCACGCAGGCCTCCTCGATCATGCTGTCGGCCGACGTGCGCGAGGTGCTCGATCTCAGCGTCTACAGCGACACCCTGCCCCCGGCACAGGTCGCCGACTACGTGCACCGGCTGATCGCGCCGCGCCTGCAGGCGGTGGCAGGGGTGCAGCAGGTGAACGTGCAGGGCAGCCCGAGCCTGGTGATGCGCGCCTGGATCGACCCGGAGAAGCTCGCCGCCTACGGCATGACCGCAGCCGACGTGCAGGCCGCGCTGGCCGCCAACAACTTCGTCTCCGGCGCCGGCCAGACGCTGGGGGCGATGACCTTCGTCAACCTCGACATAAACTCCGGCCTGCACACGGTGGAGCAGTTCCGCCGGCTGGTGGTGCGACAGCACGACAACCGGATCATCCGCCTGGGCGACGTAGCGCGCCTCGCCTTTGGCTCGGATCCGGACAATTTCAGCGTCAACACCAACGACAAGAAGGGTGTCTACATCGACATCCATCCCACCCCGGCGGCGAACGCGCTGACCGTCTCGGCGGCGCTGAAGCAGAAGATCGACGAGATCCGCGCGCAGATGCCGCCGGCGATGCATATCGTGGTGCTCAGCGACGCCGGCGACTTCATACGCATCTCGATCCGCGAGGTGGCGATCACGCTCGCCGAAGCCTTGGGCATCGTCTCGCTGGTGGTGTTCGCCTTCCTGGGCTCGCCGCGCTCGGTGCTGATCCCGGTGGTGACGATCCCGCTGTCGCTGATCGGCACCTTCGCGATGATGGCGCTGCTCGGCTTCTCGATCAACCTGCTGACCCTGCTGGCGCTGGTGCTGGCGACCGGCCTGGTGGTGGACGACGCCATCATCGTGGTCGAGAACGTCAACCGGCACATCGCCGGCGGCATGCGCCCGCTCGCCGCCGCCGCGCAGGCGGCGCGCGAGCTGACCCTGCCGATCCTGGCGATGACGGCGGTGCTGATCTCGGCCTACATCCCGGTCGGGCTGCAGGGGGGGCTCACCGGCGCGCTGTTCACCGAGTTCGCCTTCACCCTGGCCGGCTCGGTCACGGTGTCCGCGCTGCTGGCGCTGACGCTGTCGCCGATGATGTGCTCGAGGCTGCTGCGGACGCGCGGCGGCGGCGGCCGACGCAGCCGCTCGGAGCGGCTGGAGGACGCGATCGAGGCGGTGCTGGCGCGCGTGCAGGCCAGCTACGCGACGCTGCTGCGGGCGTCGCTGCGCGTGCGTCCGCTGGTGCTGGCGTTCGGGCTCGCGGTGCTCGTCAGCATCTGGTTCCTCTACACCGGCGCCAAGGGCGAGCTGTCGCCGCCGGAGGATCAGGGCTTCCTGATCATCAACGGGCAGGGCGCGCCGGACGCGACGCTGGACCAGCTGTCGCTGTACGACCGGCAGATCATCGGCATCTACACCGCGCCCCCGGAGCGGCAGGGCTACTGGCACGTGGTCTCGCCGCCCACCTTCGAGGGCGGGCTGGTGCTCACGCCGTGGGACAAGCGCCGGCGCAGCGTGTTCGAGGTCGCGGCCCAGGTGCAGGCTGCGCTCAGCCACGTCGCGGGAGCGGAGATGGCGGTGTTCATGCCGCCCTACCTGCCCGGCGCGCACGGCCTGCCGATCGGCTTCGTGCTGGAGGGTGCGGGCAGCTTCGACGACCTGAACCGGGTCTCCGACGATTTCCTCGACCGGGTGCGGGCCAGCGGCCTGTTCGCCTACGCCGAGAAGGACCTGAAGATCGACCAGCCGCAATCGACCATCGTGGTCGACCGCGACAAGCTCTCGACCCTGGGCGTCAGCATGAGCGACGTGGGCTCGGCGCTGAACGCGATGCTCGGCGGCAACTATGTCGGCTTCTTCTCCAACGACGAGCGCTCGTACAAGGTCGAGCCGCTGGTGGCGCGACGCTACCGGCTGAACGCGGCCCAGGTGCTGGACTACCCGGTCGCCACCGTGCACGGCACCTCGGTGCCGCTCTCCTCGGTCGCGCGCATCCGCCAGTCGGTGGTGCCGGAAGGGGTCGTGCACTTCCAGCAGCTCAACGCCACCACGATCAGCGCCGTGCCCGCACCCGGCGTGACCCAGGCGCAGGCCTACGCCTACCTGCAGTCGCTGGCCCGCGACACCCTGCCGGCGGGCTACGGCACCGACACGGTCGGGCCGCTGCGCCAGTACGTGCAGGAAACCGGCGGCTTCGCCGCCACCTTCGCGCTCGCCGTCATCGTCACCTACCTGGCACTCGCGGCCCTGTTCGAGAGCCTGCGCGACCCGCTGATCATCCTGGTCTCGGTGCCGATGTCGATCGCGGGCGCCCTGCTGTTCGTCTGGCTCGGCGTCGGCGGCGCCAGCCTCAACCTGTTCACCGAGGTGGGCTTGGTCACGCTGATGGGGCTGATCAGCAAGCACGGCATCCTGATCGTCGAGGTCGCCAACGAGCAGCAGCGGCTCGGCCTGTCCAAGCGCGAGGCGATCGAGCGCGCCTGCGCGCTGCGCCTGCGGCCGATCCTGATGACCACCGCGGCGATGGTGCTCGGCGTGCTGCCGCTGGTGTTCGCGACCGGCGCCGGGGCCGCCTCGCGCTACGTGATGGGGCTGGTGATCGCCTCTGGCCTGTCGATCGGCACCCTGTTCACGCTGTTCGTGCTGCCCGCCGTCTACATGCTGCTGGCGGGCTCGCGCGCGCAGCACCCGGTGGCGGCGCGTCGCGAGGTCAGGGAGCCGGTGGGCTGAGCCGCGGCAGCTCACCCGGTCTGGCAGCGGGCGCACCAGTACAGCATCCGCCCGCCCATCGCCTCGGCGAGCACCGGCGTGCCGCAGATCCGGCACGGCGCGCCGGCGCGATGCGCCACGTAGGTCGCGTCGGCGCGCGACGCGGCGCCAGAGCGTCGCGCGCGGTCGCCGGGCTCGGTGGTGACGATGCGGCC
>CAXTOC010000242.1:0-4252 GCA_964245725.1 uncultured Acetobacteraceae bacterium
CCTTCGGACCCTGGCCGATGCGCACGCCGAGCGTCCGCGCTCGGCGGGCCCGGGCGGCTTCGGCGGCCCACGCACCGGCGGCGCGCCCGGTGGCTTCCGCAGCGGCCGCGTCACGCCCGACCTGTCGCAGGCCGAGGAGGTGCGCGGCATCGTCAAGTGGTACAACGCGACCAAGGGCTTCGGCTTCATCACGCCCGATACCGGCGGCAAGGACATCTTCGTGCACGCCTCGGCACTCGAGCGCTCCGGACTCTCCAGCCTCAACGAGGGCCAGGCCACCCGGGTGCAGGTGGTGCAGGGCCAGAAGGGTCCGGAAGCGGCCGCCATCAGCCTCGCCTGAGCCCCGTCCGGTGTCCATCGGAGCACCCTCGCCGCGGCCAGCGGCGAGGGCGTTGTCGTTCCTGCGCGCGGCGTGCGTGCTCGGCGCGATGCTGGCTCTCCCCGGCTGCGCCGACCGCGACGGCCCGGTGTTCGGCAACTGGCAGGGCCGGCAGCCCACGGGCGGCGAACTCGATCCGCATTTCGTCGACCTGGTGCTGCACGGCGCGCCCGGCGCCACCGAGGGCGAGTACGACTTCAAGGTGCTGATCACCGACCCGACGCTGTCGGGCATCGGCAACCATACGGTAATCTGGGGCGACCGCTGGACCCTCACCCGCGTGGGCACGGCACCTCCGGTGCTGCGGCTGCACGACCTGCCGGACGGCGAGATCTCCAGCTACGCGCTGATGGCGGACGGCGTGCTGCTGCCGGCGACGCGCGCCGGGGCGCCGGACCTTTCGCCGGCGAGCCTGCACGACGCGCTGCAACCGGTCGCCCGCGACAGCTGGGGCTACGGCCGGCTGTAGCGCGCCTCAGGGGATCGCCGGCGTCCCGATCATGCCGCCGACGTTCCACAGCGCATTCATCCCGCGCGGCAGGTTCAGCGCGCTGCCGGGGCCGGTGGTGGCGGCGAGGATCTCGCCGTAGTTGCCCGAGGCCGCGATCGCCCGCGCGGCCCAGCCCTCCTCCAGCCCGAGCCGCAGCTTCAGTCCCGGCGTCGGCCCGAGCAGTCGACGCGACGCGGGATCGGCGCCATCCCGCGCGGCCTGCAGCGTGCCGCGGGTGATGCCGTCCTGCTCGGCCTCGATCAGCGCGGTGATCACGTCGCTGACCACCGCACTCCAGGCCGGATCGTCGTCGCGCGTGGCGGCGGCGAACGGATCGAAGCTGATCCTGTCCGGCAGGATGTCGAAATCGTCGCGCCTGCCGTGGAACCCGGTGCGCATCGCCGCGAGCGTCGAGACGTCCGCGCTCACCGCGTCGCAGCTGCCGCCGGTCAGCGCCGCCTCCATCTCGCCCGCCTCCTCGAAGGGATGCGGACGGATGGCGATGCGGGCACGCGCCGACCACTCCGCGAGCCCCGGTTCGGCCGGCGTCTCCAGCAGGTAGCAGACCAGCCGGCCGCGCAGGTCGGCGGCCCGGCGCGCGTGCAGGTCGCGCCGCACCAGGAAGCCCTGGCCGTCGATGAACAGGGTCGGCGAGAAGCGCAGGCGATGCAGCTGCGCCGCCGTCGCCTCCGGGGTGGTGCCGACCAGAAGCGCGATCCGCCTCCCCTCCAGCGCGGCGACGCCGTGCGCATCGTCCGGGAAGCCGACCAGGCGCAGGCGACCGGGATCGCCCAGCACGGCGGCGGCGACGGCGCGGCAGATGGCCGAGGAGAACAGCGAGAGGTCGCCGTGCGAGTCCGTCTTGGTGAAATCCTCCTGTTCCACCACGATACCGCAGCGCAGCGCCTCGGGTGCCACGCCGGCGGTCGCGGCGTGCGACGCGGGCGCCCCACCGAGCAGCACGAGCGAGACGAGCAGGCGCCAGGATGGCCGCCTGCCTCCGGGCCCTGTTCGGGTCACGGAGTCCAGCTGCCCGAGGTCGGATCGCCCGGCGTGGTGTTCGGGCGCGGGTTGAAGTCCGCCGGCGCGGGATCCATCAGCGTGCCGCCGCGATAGTCGGTCGGGATGATGTTCAGCGCGGCGCAGCCATTGCCGCCGTAGTGCGGCAGCGACTTGACGATCGCGGCCGGGATCGTGGCAAAGCTGGCGGGAAGCGGCGCCAGCTCGCCGGACAGCCGCGAGTTGTCGAAGGCCGAGAACAGGTCGCCGGCTTCGCTGGCCGGGCCGTCGGCCGGGCCGATGGACTGGCCGAACTCCTGCTGGCCGAGCGCGCGTCCGTGCGCCTCGTCCGGCAGCGAAGCCAGCGGCGTGAGGTCGAACAGCTCGTCGATGAACTTGATGACCGAGCTGTGCTCGGCATACTCGTGGCTGACCGCGTGCACGCGGCTGTACGGCGAGATCACGATCAGCGGGATGCGCGGGCCGGCGGCGAGCGGGTTGCCCTCCGGATCGAGTTCGCGGAAATGCGGCAGCTGGTGGTCGTAGAGCCCGTCGGTCTCGTCGTAGGTGATGATGATCGCGCTGTCCTTCCAGTACGGCGAGGATGCGATCGCATTCACCTCGTCGGCGAGCAGCGCCTCGGAGATCTGGGTGTCGGAGTAGCCAGGATGGTCGTCGCTGCCCGGCAGGGCCTTTCGCACCGTCGGGTTCGGATCGACCGGCACCAGCCCGTCGTTGTTGCCGTAGCCGCCGCGCACGTAGAACACGCCGCCCGCGGCCGGCAGCTTGTTCGCGCCGACGTCGCGGTAGAAGTCGCCGAGCCCGTGCAGGTTCGAGACCACCTTGGGGTTGTCGCCGACATAGCCGAAATATTGCGGGCCGTTATGGTGGGTGACGTAGGTGGCGTTCGAAACCACGCCGTCGGTGTCGGTCGGTTCCAGGTCGTAGCCCTCCTGGTACCAGCCCCAGTTGGTCGGCGCCAGCTTCTCGCTGGCGATGGTGCGGATGTCGTCCTGCACGTCGAGCAGGTCGAGCGCGGGGTTGAGGTCGGACTGCACCGTCTGCTGGATCGCGCGTCCCATGAAGGAGAGCGGCAGGCTGGCGTAGGTCTGGTTCAGCGCCGGGGTGGCCGGGCTCTCGTCGTTGGGGCCGTAGGGCGGCTTGCCCGGGGTGGTGTCGTAGTTCGATCCGGCATACGGGCCGGCATCGCCGACCACCGGCTCGCCGCCGCTCTCCAGCACCACCGGGTTGGCGTTGTTGCTGCCGGTCTCGGGATGCAGCGCCCATTGCGTCTCGCCCGACTGGCCCGCGATCATCGCGATCGCGTTCGGGGTCGACGGCCCGATGATGGTCTGGAACATGTTGTCGAACAGGGTGAAGTGGTCGGCGAACTGCCACAGGAACGGCACCGTGGTGCAGTCGTCGTGCGCCAGCGCCAGCTCGCCCTTCTGCTTGGCGGCGAGCGTCGGGTTGCTGGTCGCGGCGACCCCGGTCTTGAGCGAGACGATCTTGCCGTCCTTGGTGGTCAGCCCTTCCTCGTCCAGCGCGTAGCGGTCGTTCATCGCGACGCCGCCGACCACGTCGAGGCTGTTGTCGATGCCGGTATGGGAGTGATCAATCGAATCCGTGTCGGCGCTGTAGATCGGCACCGTCTTGCCGTTCGTTGCCGTAACGGTCTGCGGGATCAGGAACGGCGAGATGGTGACGACCTTGCCGTCGGTGTCGACCAGCGCCTGCCTGAAGCCGGGGGTCTGCGCCGCGGGCTGGCTGAACAGGCCGCGTGCGCCCGGGAAGGTGCCGAAATGCATGTCGAACGAACGGTTCTCCTGGAACAGGACGAACACGTACTTCACCTTCTTCTTCAGCAGCGCCAGCTTGGCGGCGTGCGAGTAGGCGGGCTCGCTCGAGGCCGGATGCGCGAGCGCGCTGACCGGGGCGCTGGAGGCCGGCTGCAGCTCGACCATGCTGGCATCGACAGGGTTACGCGCAGCGATGTCGTCGTGCACCGGTTCGGCGCGGACGAACAGCGGCTGCATGGCCAAGGCGGCCGCGATGAGGGCGCTGGTGCAATTCAAGCGGAAGCGACGCGACATGAATGATGTTCCCCGTGCAGCGGTAGATCACGGTGCCGTTCTTATGGCCTGTGTTCGTGACCGAACAGATCAATGCAATTACAGTTTGGAGACAAATTTCCGGATGATCGGCGCGGCGCGGCGACCATCCGGCCGACGCGCCGTGCCGGTGCCGCGCGCGTGAGGCCGCCGCTGCGCCGGATCCGCCGTCCGCTCGACTACCTGCGGCCGCGCGTGCTGCGCATCGGCGTCACCGGCCTCGCGCGGTCGGGAAAGACGGTGCTGCTGACCTCACTCGCCGCGGCGCTGCTG
>CAXTOC010000243.1:0-4251 GCA_964245725.1 uncultured Acetobacteraceae bacterium
GCTCCGGCCGCGCCGCCACCTGCCGCAGCGCCCACGCCGGCCTCGTCCGCGGCGGTGCAGCGCGCGCATTTCCGCATCTACAATGTCGGCCCCTGCCATCACGGGGTGTGCCCGCGCTGGTCCGTCACCGACCTCGACCGGCGCTCTAGATTTGTCGCGGGCTTCGATGGGTCGGCGCTGCACCTGGATCACGACACCACGCAGCGGCTGCGCGAGGGATCGCTGGACCTGATCGTCAGCGGTTCGCTGACCGACCAGGGACCGGAAGGCCAGGTGCTGAACGCGGAGACGCTGCAATCGATCGTGCCGCATCGCGGCCGCCGTGCCCCGTCGAGCCCGCCGGACGGCCCGATCGACCTCGCGCCGCCCAGCCAGTCGCCGCAGCCGGGTTACCTCTCCTTGCCGCCGGCGCCGCCGCAGTGACGAGCGCGATCCGGGAGGTCGTCGCCAGGACTGTCTAGCGGCCAGGACTGTCTAGCGTACGACGACCGGCTCCGGTCCGGACGTCGACGATGCGTCGCTGGCCTGGCGGAAGGCGTCGATGGTGCCCGCGAGGCTGCGCGCCCGGTAGCGTATCCTCAACCGCAGCGCGCTCGGCGGCGCGAGCCGGATCAGCCGCGCGGCGGCCGCATAGGCGCGCGCGCGCAGGCGCAGGCGCAGCGGCGCTCGAGGCCGGAGTCCCTCCACGAGGCTCACGCCCGCGTCGGCATAGTGCCGACCCTCGCCGACTCCGTAGCGGTAAGCGCGCTGCAGGATCCAGTCCTCGTCGAGCTGCTCGGGGCGGACGATGTGTCCGACCACCGCCTCGGGGACGAACCAGCCGGTATGCCCGGCCGCCTCGACCCGACGCAGGAACTCGGTCTCTCCGCCCATCGCGTAGAGCCGCCGGCTCTCGTCCGGACCGACCGACTCCGAGAAGCGGTGGCCGGCCTCGAAGACGCCGCGTCGCACCGCCATGTTGGGGCCGAAGATCGCCGCACAGCCGCAGGCGCCGGCGGCGCGCTTCTGCTGCGCGTAGAGCACGCTGAACGGGACCGCGTCCTCGGTGAGCCAGGCAGGCCGCGGCCGGCTCCAGTGCGGCAGCACCGTGCCGCCGAACAGGGACGCCTCGGGATGCTCGTGGCCGGCCTGCCGCAGCCGGACCAGCCAGTCCGCCCGCGGCAGCACGTCGTCGTCGGTGAGCACGATCAGGTCGCCCGCGAGGTGCGGCAGCGCCGCGTTGAGCGCCCGGTTCTTGCCGGCGCGCGGCTCGCGCAGCACGGTCAGCGGCAGCCGGTCGAGGTAGCCGTCGAGCAGCGCGGACGTGCTGTCGGTGCTGCCGTTGTCGACGATCAGCAGCTTCCAGCCGCCCTCCGGCGGCGTCAGCCGGGTGAGGCACTCCAGCACCGGCGGCAGTGCCGCGCCGCGGTTGCGGGTGGCGAACAGCACCGTGATCGCCGGCGACGCGCCGTCGCCAGCTGTTGCACTCAGCATGGACCCGAAGCCTTGCCCCGCAGCAGTGCCGCGCGCTTTCCCGATCCGCAGGCCAACGCCTCGCGGGTGAAGCCGCTGGCATAGGCGTGCCGCCAGCGCAGCGCCAGCAGGCGCGTGCTCCGCGTGGGCACCAGCCAGGTGGCTGGTAGGGTGAGCGCCTCGATGATCAGCCGTCGCGGAAACTCGCGACGCACCAGGGCGCCCTGGCCGAGCAGGCGTCGCGTGCGCACGGTCGACGCGCCCTGCCAGTACAGCCGCGCGAGCAGCCACTCCGCCGAGAAGCGCCTGGCCTGGATCGAGTGCCACACCAGGATGCGCGAATCGTAGATGGCGGAGAAGCCGGCATCCTGCAGCCGCCAGGCCAGCTGCACCTCCTCGTCGGACTGCAGCACCAGCCCGAGACGTCCCAGATCCTCGGGAAAGCCGCCATGCCGCAGCATCACGTCGCGGCGCAGGATCATGTTGACGCCGTACGGCTCGAGCTTTGCCGGCAGCGCGTCGGTCCGGTACTCCCCGGCGCCGTCATGCTCGATGATCGACAGCACCCCGCGCAGGGAGGGCGGCCACCAGGCCGGGAGCGGCTTCTCCCACACCGGCAGCACCTTGCCCCCCAGCACCGCCGGACGATGATCGTGCTCCGCCAGGACGCGCCGGATCTGCTCGATCCAGTCCGGTGCCGCCATCGCGTCGTCGTCGATGTAGGCGAGGTAGTCGCCGGTGGCGGCGCGAGCACCTTCGTTGCGTGCCAGGCTGACGCCGGAGCTGTCGAGCCGGATGAGCCGCATGTTCGCGGCGCCCTCGGCGAGCCGCTTCATCTCGGCGGCGACCGGGGCCGGCGAGCCGCTATCGACCAGGACGATCTCGAAATCGTGGCAGCCGACGCTCTGCCGGGCGAGCGAGGCGATGCAGGCGCGCAGGTAGTGCGGCCGGTCGTGGCTGCAGACGATCACCGAGACGCTCGCCGCGCCCGCTCCGGGCAGCGGCGAGGCCCGGACCGCCGCTGCCCCGGGTTTCTCAACCGAAAGTTGCGTCCTCGCCATGGCTGCTAGATCTACAGCATCACGCTCCCGGCGCCAGCGCGAGGCATCGATCAGCCGCCGCAAGCCGCTCCCGTGATCGACCAGGGTCGCCGCGACGAGACGGGTTCTCGCGCGGCACGCCCGCGCGTATCGTTTGAGACAGCCGCCGCATCGAGATGGCGAGCCGATCAGGGAGGAGGCGTGACATGGCCGAGCTGGCCGATATCGGCGTGACGGGTCTGGCGACCATGGGCATGAATCTGGCGCGCAATGCGGCGCATCGCGGGTTTCGGGTCGCGGTGCATAACCGCTCGAACGCGAAGACGCGGCATCTGCTGGAGGAGCATGGCGGCGAGGGCGACTTCGTCGCCTCCGAGACCATCGAGGGTTTCGTCGCCAGCCTGTCCACGCCGCGCGTCGTGCTGATCATGGTCAAGGCGGGCAAGCCGGTCGACGACGTGATCGACGATCTGCTCGAGCATCTGGAGCCCGGCGACATCATCGTCGACGGCGGCAACTCGCTGTTCAACGACACCATCCGGCGCGAGAAGCACCTGTCCGAGAAGGGCATGCGCTTCGTCGGCATGGGCGTCTCGGGCGGCGAGGAGGGCGCGCTCGAAGGGCCGAGCATGATGCCCGGGGGCGCCCGCGAGGCCTGGGAGCGGATCGCGCCGATGGTCACCAAGATGGCGGTGAGCGTCGACGGCACCCCGTGCTGCGCGCTGATGGGGCCGAACGGCGCCGGACACTACGTCAAGATGGTGCATAACGGCATCGAGTACGCCGACATGCAGCTGATCACAGAGGCGTACGACCTGCTGCGCGCCGTCTACGGCCTGAGTGCCGCCGAGATCGGCGAGATCTTCGCCGGGTGGAAGACCGGCGACCTGGACTCCTACCTGATCGAGATCACCGCCTCGGTGCTGCGCAAGCAGGATCCGGACGGGCACGGCGCGCTGGTGGACATGATCCGCGACGAGGCGGAGCAGAAGGGCACCGGCCGCTGGACCGCGCAGTCGGCGCTGGACCTCGGCGTGCCGATCACGGCGATCACCGAGGCGGTGTTCGCCCGCGCGCTGTCCGGGCGGCCGGCGCAGCGCCAGGCGGCGCAGGCGGCACTCGGCGGCCTTCGCGCCGGCGCCGACCAGCACGGCCGTGCCGTGAGCCAAGCGGAGATCGACAAGATCCGCGACGCGCTCTATGCGTCGAAGATCGTCGCCTACGCGCAGGGCTTCGAGCAGCTCGCGGTCGCCTCCGAGCACTATGGCTGGAACCTCGATCTCGGGCTCATCGCCACCATCTGGCGCGGCGGCTGCATCATCCGGGCGCGCTTCCTCGACCGCATCCGCGACGGCTACGCCGCCCACCCCGACGCTCCAAGCCTGCTGCTGCAGGGCTATTTCCGCGACGCCGTGCTGCGCGCCGAGCAGGCCTGGCGCGACGTGGTGGTGCTGGCGGTGCAGAGCGGCGTCGCGGTGCCTGCCTTCACCTCCTCGCTGGCCTATTATGACGGGCTGCGCCGGGCACGCGGTCCCGCCAACCTGCTGCAGGGCCTGCGCGACTATTTCGGCGCGCACACCTATCGGCGCACCGACCGCGAGGGCAACTTCCACATACGCTGGTCGCAGGACGGCACGCAGATGCAGAGCTGAGCTACCCGGGGAAGGTCTTGCCCATGCGCAGCAGCGGCACCCCGACCTGGGTCTCCGTCCGGGCGGTGAAGCGCTCCAGCACGGCGTAGCCGCAGGCCCGGTAGAGC
>CAXTOC010000244.1:0-4236 GCA_964245725.1 uncultured Acetobacteraceae bacterium
TTTCAAGACCGATCGGCTCCGACGAGCCTGGCAAACGGCGCGTCGCCAGCCGCGCCGAGCCTTGGACGAGTCGGAAAGGGCGTACCGGGCCGAGCAACACCATTGGCTCGTCGCGTCTGCCCTGTTCCGGGCCGTCAAGGCCGCGCACGGCGCCGGGCCGGCCGGGGACCGGCGCCACCGAGAGCAGGAAGCAGGCCGGCGCGCCGCCGGCGCCGCGCAGCCAGACCCGCCTGCGCCGCAGCGCCACCGAAGCCTGAAACGGGTTGAACAGGGAGCCGGCGTCGTGCTCGCCCGCGCCGACCAGCAGCGCCCGCGCCGGCGTGCCGATCAGCCGCTCCGCCGGCCAGCCCAGCACCGTCTCGGGCGCCAGCACGACGAAGCGGCCCGCCTCGTCGGTCTCGAAGGCGAGGTCGGTGCCGAGCGCGATCATCGCGCGCCAGCGCTCGCGGCTCTCCAGCAGTGCCGGCACCAGCGACGGCGTTTGCGCAGCGCCTTCCGGGTCGAGGAGGGGAGCGGTCATGGGCGGACGATCCGTGGCTGATCGCGCATCCTAGGCGCCGGATGATGAACACGCCGTAAAGGCGCCGCATTGACAGGGGCGAAGCGCTCCGAGCATGGTCCGCGCGGTTCGACGCCCGCCGATCCTCGCGCGAGCAGGATGCGGCCGGCAGGCGGGAGCAGCATGGAACAGCACAGTGCCGAGGCCGCGTCGCTGCAGCACCGCGTCGAGGAGATCTGGCAGCGGCGCGAGACGCTCTCGGCGTCGACGGTGGGCGAGGATCGCGACGCCGTCGATGCGGCGCTCGACGGCCTGGACGACGGCAGCCTGCGCGTGGCCGAGCCCGTCGCGTCCGGCTGGATGGTGCGCGAATGGCTGAAGAAGGCGGTGCTGCTGTCGTTCCGCCTGAACGACAGCGTGCCGATGCCTGGAGCCGGAGGTGCTCCGGCATTTGACAAGGTGCCGATCAAGTTCACCGGCTGGGACGTGTCGCACTTTGCCGAGGCAGGTTTTCGGGTGGTGCCGGGGGCGGTGGTGCGGCGCTCCGCCTACGTCGCACCCGGGGTGGTGCTGATGCCCTGCTTCGTGAATGCCGGCGCGCGGATCGGCGAGGGCAGCATGATCGATAGCTGGGCCACCGTCGGCAGCTGCGCGCAGATCGGCCGCGACTGCCACGTCAGCGGCGGGGTCGGCATCGGCGGAGTGCTCGAGCCGTTGCAGGCGGCCCCGGTGATCATAGAGGATGGCTGCTTCATCGGCGCCCGCTCCGAGGTGGCCGAGGGCGTGGTGGTCGAGCGCGGCAGCGTGCTGGCGATGGGGGTCTTCCTCGGCGCCTCGACCAAGATCGTCGATCGCGCCACCGGCGAGGTGTTCGTCGGCCGCGTGCCCGCCTACTCCGTGGTGGTGCCGGGCTGCCTGCCGGCGGCCGGCACCGCCAACCTGGCGCTGCCGGGACTGGCCTGCGCGGTGATCGTCAAGCGCGTGGACGAGCGCACCCGGGCCAAGACCGCCGTGAACGAGCTGTTGCGCGATTGAGCGCGTCGCTGCACCGCGATCCGCTGCCGCTCGCGCAGGCGCTGATCCGCGCGCCCTCGGTCACCCCGGCGGACGGTGGCGCGCAGGCGGTGCTGGCGCAGGCGCTCGGCGAGCTGGGCTTCGAGGTGCGACACCTGCCGTTCGGCGACGCGGCGCATCCCACCCCGAACCTGTTCGCGCGGATCGGCAGCGCGGCACCGCACATCTGCTTCGCCGGGCACACCGACGTGGTGCCGCCAGGCGATGCGGCCTGGACCGCACCGCCGTTCGCGGCGGCGCTGCGCGACGGCGTGCTCTACGGCCGCGGTGCGTGCGACATGAAGGGCGCGATCGCCTGCTTCGTGTCGGCGGCGGCGGCTCACTTGGCGGCGGGACCGGAGCGAGGCGGCGCCGGCTCGATCAGCCTGCTGATCACCGGCGACGAGGAGGGGCCCGCGACCGACGGCACCGTCCGCGTGCTGGACTGGATGGCGGCGCACGGCCAGATCCCGGATTTCTGCCTAGTCGGCGAGCCCACCAACCCGCACGCACTGGGCGAGACGATCAAGGTCGGGCGTCGCGGCAGCCTGAACGCGCGCATCGTGGTCACGGGCGTGCAGGGCCACGTCGCCTATCCGCAGCATGCGGACAACCCGGTGCACCGCCTGCTGGCGGTGCTGTCGACGCTGGCCGGAACGGTCTTGGACCGGGGCAGCGCCTGGTTCGAGCCCTCGAGCCTGCAGGTCACCAGCATCGACGTCGGCAACCGGGCGGCCAACCTGATCCCCGCGCGCGCCGAGGCGCGGCTGAATATACGCTTCAACGACCGCCATAGCGGCGAGTCTCTGACCAGCTGGCTGCGGCAGAGCTGCGCCGCGCAGGCGCCCACGGCGGAGCTCGAGCTGCGGGTCAGCGGCGAGGCGTTCCTCACCGAGCCCGGACGCTACGTGGCGGCGCTGCGCGACGCGGTCGCGGGAGAGACCGGCCTGACCCCCCGCCTCGATACCGGCGGCGGCACGTCCGACGCCCGTTTCCTCGCCCGCCACTGCCCGGTCGCCGAGTTCGGGCTGGTGGGCGAGAGCATGCACAAGGCCGACGAACACGTGACGCTGTCCGATCTGCACCGCCTCACCGCGATCTACCGCGCATTCCTCGCCGGGGTGCGGTCGTGAAGTCGCCGATGCAGCGGCGCGGGCCGAAGCGGGCCGGCGGCGGACCGGCCCTGGGCGGCGTGATCCAGGGGCTGCTGCTGGTCGCCCGCGGCCGTCGCGAGGGGCTGGACTGCTTCGGCGCCACGCCGGACGCCTTCCTCTCCGCGCTCGCTCCGGCGCTGGCGTTCCTGCTGGTCGGCGGCCTGCTGATGCTGCTGCGCGAGCCGAGCGCGGTCGGCGGCACGCTGGTGCTGCTGTCGTTGTGCGTGCTGCTGCTGCCGCCGGTGCTGTCGCACGCGCTGGCCGGAAGCTGGCGGCGGGGCACGCTGTGGCTGCGCTACGCCACGGCGGCGCTGTGGTGCGGCTGGCTGGTGATCTTCGCCGCCTACCTGCCGGCGATGCTGCTGCTGCTGATGCTGCAGCAGTTCGGCGTGCCCGCGGCATTGGCTGAGGCCACGCTGCTGATCCTGGTCACCGGCTACTGGCTGTGGCTGCACTGGTTCCTGGCGTGGCGCGGGCTGGCGCTGAGCTGGACCCGTGCCGCGGTCCTGGTCGGGACGGTGCTCGCGGCCACCGCGCTGCTCTGCGCCGTGGCGCAGCTGCTGCCGCCGCATGTCGGCATGTCGCTGGCGCTGAAGTAGCGCCCTACGCCGCGAACGGATCCTTCGCGTAGCCCACCTCGATCAGGCACAGCCCTTGCGGCGGCGCGGTCGGGCCGGCGGCACGGCGGTCGCACGCCGCCAGCGCCTTGGCCACGCGCTCGCCGCTCCAGCGTCCGTCGCCCACCAGCTTCAGCGTGCCGGCCATGTTGCGCACCTGATGGTGCAGGAACGAGCGCGCCTCGGCCTCGATGCAGACGATCTCGCCGCGCCGCGTCACCTGCAGCCGGTCGAGCGTCCGCCAGGGGCTGCGGGCCTGGCAGGAGGCGGCGCGGAAGGAGCTGAAATCGTGCCTGCCGAGCAGACGCCGTGCCGCCTCGTGCATCGCCGGCACGTCCAGCGGCTGCTTCACGTGCCAGACCTGCCCCGACAGCAGGGCGGGTCGCGCCGGACGGTTGAGGATGCGGTAGCGGTAGCAGCGGCGGATCGCCGAGAAGCGCGCGTTCCACGCCGCGTCGACCCTCGCCGCCTGGGTCACCACCACCGGGTCGGGCTTGAGGTGGAAGTTCAGCGCGTCGCGCAGGCCACCGCGCGACAGGCGCGCCGAGATCGGCTGCGGGAGGTCGAAGCAGGCCACCTGTCCGCTCGCATGCACGCCGGCATCGGTGCGGCCGGCAACGATGCAGGGCACCGGACGGCCGCCAGCGAGACGGGAGGCGGCCCGCTCCAGCACCTCCTGCACCGAACGGCCGCTGGCCTGGCGTTGCCAGCCGACGAACGGAGCGCCGTCATATTCCAGCCGGACCGCCCAGCGTTGCAGCGCTTCACCCAAGCACGCGACCCGGCGCCACCGGGTGCCCGCGCAGGAAGGCGTCCGCATCGAGCGTGGCGCGTCCGGCGAGCTGCAGCCGCGTCACGCGCAGCGCGCCCTCGCCGCGGCAACCCTCCGTGATCAGGATGCCGGTGCCGGGCA
>CAXTOC010000245.1:0-4234 GCA_964245725.1 uncultured Acetobacteraceae bacterium
CCAGCGGGGCAGGAGCGAGCCGTGCAGGTTCCAGCAGCCCAGCCGCGGCGCCTCGCGCCGCACCGCGACGCACTGCGCGACCGGCATGCCGCGCGGCAGCACGCCGCGGAACGCCGGATCCAGCCAGACCGCCGGGAACAGGATGCCGACATCGTGGAAGCGGTCGGCGTCGACCACGCCGCCGAGCAGGCGGAACGGCAGGTCGGGACGGTTGACCGGGTGGGTCACGAACAGCGACCAGCCGGGTTCGAGCGCGATGGTCCAGAAGCTGTTGAACTTGACCACGACCTGGCCGGGCTGGTGGAACGGCGTGCCCTCGAGCTGCGCCGGCGCATGGAAGCTGACCGGCGCGCGCGGGTGCCTCGCCACCGACAGCTCGGGGAGGTCCCAGTCCCAGGACAGGCGTCCGTCGGCCACCGTGACGTCGCAGGGCAGCGGGATGACGAAGCCCTGCGACATGGCGTCGACGAACGGCGGGCAGTGCTTGACCGTGCGCACCTCGCCCTCGTGCAGCTCGGAGAAGGCGGCGCGCGGCATCTCGCGCAGCCAGTCGGGGAGGAAGCTCCTGGCCGGAGCGGGGCGGGGCAGCCGGTCGATCAGCGCCGGGTCGCAGCGGAAGGTGATCTGCATCGGCCGGTCAGTCGTCGTCCGGCGCGTCTTCGGGCAGCATCGCCAGCCTGACCGCGTGGCGCCAGCCGTGATATTTGCGTGCGCGCGCCTCGGCCGCGAGCGCCGGCCGGAACTGCCGGGCGGCGGACCAGCCGGCGGCGAACTCGGCCGGCTCGGGCAGCAATCCCGCGTCCAGGCCGGCGAGGTAGCCGGCACCCAGCGCCGTGGTCTCGCGGTAGGAGGGGCGCTGCACCTCGAGGTCCAGCATGTCGGCGAGGAACTGCATCGCCCAGTCGCTGGCCGACAGGCCGCCATCGACGCGTATGACCAGATCCTCGGCGGGGCGTCCATAATCGGCCAGCATCGCGGCCAGCAGGTCGCGGGTCTGGTAGCCGATGCTCTCCAGGGTGGCGCGCGCCAGCTCCTTCTTGGTGGTGCCGCGGCTGATGCCGCTGACCAGCGCCCTGGCGTGGCTGTTCCAGTGCGGGGCGCCGAGGCCGGTGAAGGCGGGCACCAGGTAGACCGGCTGATCCGGATCGGAGCTCTCCGCGAGCCGCCCGGTCTCCGACGAGCTCTCGACCAGGCCGAGGCCGTCGCGCAGCCACTGCACGCTGGCGCCGGCGGAGAAGATCGAGCCCTCGAAGGCGTAGGTGCGCCGGCCGCGACGCTGCCAGGCGATGGTGGTCAGCAGGCGGTGACGCGACGGCTTGGGCTCATCACCGATGTGCAGCAGCACGAAGCCGCCGGTGCCGTAGGTGGCCTTGACGGTGCCCGGCTCGAAGCAGGCCTGGCCGATCAGGGCGGCCTGCTGGTCTCCGGCGACGCCGCGCATCGCGATCGCACCACCCAGCAGGTCCGGCACGGTGGCGCCGAAGCTGCCGGCGCAGTCGTGTATCTCCGGCAGCAGCGCCGCCGGCACCGCGAACAGCCGCAGCAGCTCCTCGTCCCAGCTGCCGCTGCGTATGTCGCACAGCAGGGTGCGCGAGGCGTTGGTGGCGTCGATGGCGTGCGTGGCACCACCGCTCAGCCGCCACAGCAGGAAGCTGTCGACGGTGCCGAAGGCGAGCGCGCCGGCCTCGGCCTGCGCGCGCGCGCCGGGAACCCGGTCCAGGATCCAGCCGATCTTGGTCGCCGAGAAGTAGGGGTCGAGGCGCAGGCCGGTGCGCTCGGCGATCAGGGCCGCGTGACCGTCCGCCTCCAGCGCCTCGCAGCGATCGGCGGTGCGACGATCCTGCCAGACGATCGCGTTGAAGATCGGACGACCGCTGGCGCGCTCCCAGATCAGCGTCGTCTCGCGCTGGTTGGCGATGCCGAGTGCGGCGATGTCGCCCGCCCGCAGCCCGGACTGCTCGAGCGCCGCCCGCGCGGTGCCGAGCGCGCTCGCCCACAGCGTCTCCGGGTTGTGCTCGACCCAGCCCGGATGCGGGTAGATCTGCGGGAACTCCTCCTGCGCGCTGGCCACCGGCTTCAGCGCGGAGTCGAAGACGATCGACCGCGTCGAGGTGGTTCCCTGGTCGATGACCAGAATATGCGACCCCACTGCGCACTCCCTGGTTTCCGAAGGTCAAGCCTCTGGCGGGGTCAAGGGGCAGAGCCCCTTGCCTCACCTCCCCTCAGGCTTTCTGCGGTCCGTGCCAGCTCTTGACCAGCTCGTCATAGTCGATGGTCTGCCCCGGCGGCTTCTCGTTGGCCAGCTTGCGCTGCGGCGCCAGGTGTCCGTCGGTCTCCGCCTTCTTGTACCAGTATTCCGGGTCGCGCGCCTTGTTCATGACCGGACCGCGATCCCCCTGCACGCCGGAGCGCTCGATGCGCGCCATGATCGCGTCCTGGTCGTGTGCGAGGCCATCCATCGCCTGCTGCGGCGTCACCGCGCCGGCGATGGCGTTGGAGACGTTCTGCCACCAGACCTGCGCCATCTTGCCGTAGTCGGGCACGTTGACCCCGGTGGGCGTCCACTGCTTGCGCGCCGGGCTGCGGTAGAACTCGACCAGGCCGCCGAGCTTGGGTGCGAGATCGGTCATCGCCTGGCTCTGGATGTCGCTCTCGCGGATGAGGTGCTGGCTGAGCAGCGACTTCCTCAGGCTGACCGTCTTGCAGCCGGTGAACTGGGCGTAGAGCCAGCCGGCCTTGACCCGCTCCAGCGGGGCGAACTTCAGCATGGTCCAGCAGCCCACGTCCTGGTAGCCGAGCTTCATGCCCTCCTTCCAGTAGGCGCCGTGCGGGCTCGGTGCCATGCGCCATTTCGGCGTGCCGTCGGCGTTCATGACCTGCGAGCCGGGCTTGGTCATGGATTCCGAGAAGGTCGTGTACCAGAAGATCTGCTGCGCGATATGACCCTGTCCCGGGACCGGTCCGGCCTCGAGGAAGTCCATGCCGGCGGCCTCGGGTGGCGCGTACTTCTTGAGCCAGTCGACGAACTTGGTCAGCGCGTAGACCGCGGCCGGCCCGTTGGCGTCGCCGCCGCGGGAGATCGAGGAGCCGCGCGGACGGCCGCCCTCGTTGCGTATGCCCCACTCGTCGACCGGCAGCCCGTTCGGCAGGCCGCGGTCGCCGGCGCCGGCCATCGACAGCCAGGCATCGGTGAAGCGCCAGCCCAGCGAGGGGTCCTTCTTGCCGTAGTCCATGTGGCCGTAGACGCGCACGCCGTCGATGGTCTTGACGTCGTTGGTGAAGAATTGGGCGATGTCCTCGTAGGCGGACCAGTTCACCGGCACGCCGAGCTCGTAGCCGTACTTCTGCTTGAACTGCGCCTTGAGCTCGGGCCGCTTGAACCAGTCGTACCGGAACCAGTACAGGTTGGCGAACTGCTGGTCGGGCAGCTGGTAGAGCTTGCCGTCGGTGAAGGTCGCGAACGAGAGCCCGATATAGTCGTTCAGGTCCTGCTTCGGGTTGGTGACCGCGCGGCCTTCGCCGGCCATGAAGTCGGTCAGCGAGCCGCCGACGATGTCGCGATAGCGCGGATGGGTGCCGATGAAGTCGGAGTCGTTCATCCAGAAATCGTAGATCGGACGCCCCGACTGCATCTCGACCTCGATCTTGTCGACGAGCAGCCCCTCGTCCATCAGGTCGTGGTTGACCTTGATCCCGGTGATCTCGGCGAAGGCGCGGGTCAGCGTCTTGGACTCGTACTCGTGGACGTTGAGGATCTCGGAGACGGTGCTGATCGACATGCCGGCGAACGGCTTGGCGGCGTCGATGAACCACTCCATCTCCGCCATCTGCTCGTCCTTGCTGAGCGTCGAGGGCTGGAACTCGCTATCGATCCATTTCTTCGCCGCGTCCTTCTGCCGGCCGGCATCGAAGGCCTGCGCGCCCGCCGGCGTGGCCTTGAGCCCGAGGCTTGCCGCCACGGCGGCTCCCCCGGCGATGACTTCACGTCTCTTCATGTCCCGTCCCTCTCCCTTGTTGCCGCGCGCCGCATGTGCTGCGGTCTGGCGGCGGTTAATGTCAGGCGTAGCGAAACATCGCAACGCTGTACAGCAGCGCGCCGGCGATCGGGTAATAGACGCTGCCGTCGCCGGTGATCCGGATCCACACGATGAAGATGAATGCGCTGCCGACCATCGAGACGAACAGCCGGTCGCCGCGCGTGGTCGGGAAACGCAGGATGCCACGACGCGGCGTC
>CAXTOC010000246.1:0-4197 GCA_964245725.1 uncultured Acetobacteraceae bacterium
ATCCTGGGCCGCGCCAGCATCCCGGCGAGCATCACCGCCGGCGCCGCCAGCGACGCCGCCCCCAGCACGCCGGCGCCGAGCAATCCTGCCAGCAGCGCGTCGCGATTGCGGCTGGTCCAGAACTCGGTCCGGGTGGCCTTCACGATGTCGCCGAAGCGGCCGTCGATGCCGGGATCGCCGGCCACCGGCTGGTCCAGGTTGCCCTCCGGCGTCGCCGGCGCCTGGCCGCCCTCGAGCTGCGCGTCCCACATCGAGGCGGCCCTCCGGTCGAGGAAGCCGGGTGCCAGCGCCTGTCCCAGCGCCATCTGCGCGGTCGAGCGGCCCACCCAGATCTCGCGTCGCCGATGCCCGGCCGCGAACAGGATCGCCGCCGCGCAGAGGCGCGGGTCGAACACCGGCGCCGGCGCAGTCTGCCGCAGCCCGGTATGGTTGCGCGCCCAGTCGAACTGCGGCGTGTTCACCGCCGGCAGGTAGATCAGGGTGAGTTGTATGGCGTCCAGCCCGTCATGGATCAGCTCGCTGCGCACGCTGTCGGTGAAGCCGCGCACCGCTGCCTTGGCGCCGCAATAGGCCGATTGCAGCGGCGCCGAGCGGATGCCGAGCCCTGAGCTGACCTGGATGACCGTGCCGTGCCGGCGCGGCGTCATGTGGCGCAGCGCCGCCAGGGTGCCATGCACCTGGCCGAGATAGGTGACCGCCGTCACCCGCCGGTACTCGTCCGGGGTGACATTGCGGGCCGGGCTGACCACGGTGGACATGGCGTTGTTCACCCAGGTCTCGATCGGCCCAAGCTCCGCCTCGAAGCGGGCGGCGGCGGCATCCACGGCCTCGGCATCGGCGACATCGGCGACGATGCCGAGCGCCGCAACGCCGAGCCCGCGCAGCTCGCTCTCGGTCGCCCGCAGCCGCTCCTCGTCGCGCGCGATCAACCCGACCGACCAGCCCTCGGCGGCAAAGGCCGTCGCGGTCGCCCTGCCGATCCCGACCGTGCCGCCGGTCACCACCACGACCTTTCCCATGCCCGCCATCCCATCTGGTTGCGCAAGCCACAAGTGCCGCAGGCGGGAACGGTTTGCCCGCCGCCTCGACGCCATCCCGATCGTGACCGGCGACCACGACGCCAGGCTCTAGGCCGAGGCGCTGGACGCAGCTCAGGAGGCTGGCGCGAGGCTCCCCCGGGGCGGAGCTTCCGACCGGCCCTGGGACCGGCGCAGCCGGGCGACGCGTACCGGCACCGGCGGATGCGAGTAGTGGTACAGCGCATAGAGCGGATCCGGCGTCAGCGTGCTGGCGTTCTCCCGGCTCAGGCGCACCAGGGCGGAGACCATGGGGTCGGCGCCTGCCTGGGTGCGTGCGAACTCGTCGGCCTGGAACTCGTGCCGGCGCGAGGTCCAGTTGCCGATCACCCCGACGAGGGGTCCCAGCAGCGACCAGCAGAGCAGGCAGGCGACCAGCGAGAGTGCGGCATCGGCGTGACGGATGCCGAGCGATGCCAGCAGCCAGGGCTGATGGGCGAGCCAGCCGAAGCCGGCGAGGACCAGGAACAGCAGCGCCGCCGAGCGAAGCAGGCCGGACAGCACGTGGCCGTGCCTGAAATGGCCGAGCTCGTGGGCGACGATGGCGCGCACCTCCTCGAGTGGGCTGCCCTCGACCAGCGTGTCGAACAGCACGATCCGCTTGGTGCGGCCGAAGCCGATGAAGTAGGCGTTGCCGTGCGACGAGCGCCGGGAGGCGTCCATGGTGAACAGCGCCGAGGCGCGGAAGCCGCAGGCCTGCATCAGCGCGAGGATGGCGTGCTTCAGCTCGCCATCGGGCAGCGGCGTGAAGCGGTTGAAGCGCGGCGCGATCAGCCGGACATAGACCGCCGGTGCGGACAGCATCAGCACCACCAGGCCGAACCAGACATAGAGCCACCACCAGCCCGTGGCATGGCGCATCAGCCAGAAGCAGCCCAGCAGCAGCGGCACCGCGAGCAGCAGCGAGAACCCCCAGCTCTTCAGCCGGTCGCGCGCGAACAGGCCCGGAGCGGTGCGGTTGAAGCCGAACCTCTGCTCGATGACGAAGGTCGCGTAGAGCGAGAACGGCAGCGACAGCGCGATGCCGATGGCGCTGCTCACGAGCACGAAGGCGGTGCTGCGGCCGAGCGAGGGTGCGATCAGCCTCGCCACGGCACCGTAGAGCAGGTCGAACCCGCCGAGCAGCCAAGCCACCCCGATCCCCCACTGCCAGACCGCGCGCAGCATGGCGAGCCGCTCGCGCGCCACCGTGTAGTCCGCCGCGCGTCGGTGCTCCTGCGGGCTGACCGCGGCGGCGAAGTCCGGCGGGATTGCATCGCGGTGACGCTGCACGTGCGCCACGTGGCGGCGCGACAGCCACAGCGAGAGCAGCATCTCGACGAGCGACGCGACCAGCAGCAGGGCGAGCAGGGGCGGGAGGTGCATTTCCTGCAGGTGGCCGGCGGACGCGCTCCCGGCAAGAGGCATCCTCATCGTCCGCCTAGTCGGCCCTCGGATCAGCCGGATTCGGCCTCGCGCTCGAAGAAGCGGTTGCCCGGACGCGGCAGCCCCAGGTTCTCGCGCAGGGTGGTGCCCTCGTACTCGCGCCTGAACAGGCCGCGGCGCTGCAGTTCCGGCACCACCTGGCCCACGAAGTCGTCGAGGCCGCCCGGCACCCAGGGGAACATGATGTTGAAGCCGTCCGAGCCGCGGCCGTCGAGCCAGGCTTCCATCTCGTCGGCGATGCGCGAGGGCGTGCCGACGAAGGCGAGGCCGGCATAGCTGCCGACCTTCTGCGCCAACTGGCGGATGGTGAGCGCGCGCGTGCGCGCCAGCTCGAGGATGCGCGCCCGCGCGCTCTTGCTGGCGTTGGTCTCGGGGATCTCCGGCAGCGGACCGTCCGGATCGCATCCGGAGACGTCGTGTCCCAGCGCGCTCGACAGCGAGGCGATGCCGCTGTCGTAATGCACCAGGGCGTCGAGCTGCGCCCGCCGGTCCTCGGCCTCGGCGTTGCTGTCGCCGACCACCACGAAGGCCGCGGGCAGGATCTTCATGTGGTCGGGATCACGCCCGAGCCGCTGCATGCGCGCCTTGACGTCGGCGTAGAAGCGCTGTCCGGCGGCGAGGTCGGGTTCGGCGGCGAACACCACCTCCGCGGTCTCGGCGGCGAGCTGGCGTCCCGCCTCGGAGGATCCCGCCTGCACGATCACCGGCCAGCCCTGAACCGGACGGGCGATGTTGAGCGGCCCGCGCACGTCGAGATGCGGCCCGTGGTGATCGAGCACGTGCATCCTGGCCGGGTCGAAGAACAGCCCGGACGAGACGTCCCGCACGAAGGCGTCGTCGGCGAAGCTATCCCACAGCCCGGTCACCACGTCGTAGAACTCGCGGGCGCGCCGGTAGCGCGCGTCGTGGTCGATCTCCTCGTCGTAGCCGAAATTCAGCGCCGCGTCCGGATTGGCCGTGGTGACGATGTTCCAGCCCGCGCGTCCGTCGCTGATATGGTCGAGCGAGGCGAAGCGGCGGGCGACGTGATAGGGCGCATCGAAGGTGGTCGAGGCGGTGGCGACCAGGCCGATATGCTCGGTGACCGCCGCCAGCGCCGACAGCAGGGTGAAGGGCTCGAACGAGGTGACGGTGTGGCTGCGTCGCAGTGCTGCCAGCGGCATGTTCAGCACCGCCAGGTGGTCGGCCATGAAGAAGGCGTCGAACCGGCCACGCTCCAGCGTGCGTATGAAGCGCTTGAGGTGCGCGAAGTTGAAGTTCGCGTCCGGATAGGCGCCTGGGTAGCGCCAGGCGCCGGTATGGATGCTGACCGGGCGCATGAAGGCGCCGAGACGCAGCTGGCGCCGTCGCGGAGGGGAGGAACTCATGGTTGGATCTCCGTCGTCCTCGGCGCGGCCGGGAAGCGCGCCGAGCCGGACCGGGCCGGCGAGGGCATGCGGCAGCCCAGGCGAGGTCGTCGTCTCGGGCCGGAGATGCAGCAGCGATCGCACCTGGCGCGACATCGTGCCGTCGCGTGCCCGGTGCAAGGGTTCGGACCTCCCGGTCAGGGCCCGAAGGGCATCACTCCTGGCCGGGGCGGGATCCGGACCGGGGAGCCGCGCAAGGTGCCGTCCGGACGGAGGGTTCCGGCACCCGGGCCCGTTCGTAGCTGGCCCGGCGAGGCCGGGGCTGCGCCCTCGACGCGCCGGGGCCGGAG
>CAXTOC010000247.1:0-4169 GCA_964245725.1 uncultured Acetobacteraceae bacterium
CGGGCTGCCGGTGCACGGCCAGCTCTTCCTGCCTCCCGGAGCAGGCCCCGGCCGCGGCGCGGCGATCCTGTTCTTCCACGGCGGTCCGTTCCGGCAGATGTTTCCCGCCTGGCACCCGATGGACGCCTACACGTTCATGTACGGCTTCAACGAGTATCTCGCCAGCGAGGGCTACGTGGTGCTCTCGGTGAACTATCGCGGCAGCACCGGCTACGGGCTCGAGTTCCGCGAGCCGCCGGGCTTCGGCGCCGGCGGCGCCAGCGAGCTGAACGACATCCTGGGTGCCGCGCGGTTCCTCGGCAGGCGGCCCGACGTCGATCCCAGGCGCATCGGCGTCTGGGGCGGCAGCTACGGCGGCCTGATGACGGCGCTGGGCCTGGCGCGTGCCTCCGACCTGATCGCCGCCGGGGCGGACTACGCCGGCGTGCACGACTGGCGGGCACTGGAACCCGAGCTCTCCGCGCCGGGTGCCGCGCCGGGCGCCGCTCGACTGGCCTACGACTCCTCCGCCGTCGCGACCATGGACAGGTGGCACTCCCCGGTGCTGGTGGCGCACGCCGACGACGACCGCAACGTTCCGTTCTCGCAGTCCATCGAGCTGGTGCAGGCGCTTCGGCAGCATCACGTGGAGTTCCAGCAGCTGGTGCTGCCCGATGAGGTCCACGATCTGCTGCGCGCCGCCTCGTGGCTCACCCTGTTCGAGGCGGTCGATGCGTTCTTCGACCGGCACCTGAACGGCGCCGGTCCGTCGCCGCACGGCGTCCGGCGGGCCTCGCGGTAGTCCTGACCCCGCCTTCGATGTAGGATGCTTCCGAGTATTGGAGCCAGCCAGACGTGACAGCCGCTGCGAAGCCCGGATCGGCGTTGAGGGCGCTACGCCTGGAGAAGGGCTGGACGCTCGCCGAGGTCAGCCGCAGGACCGGCGTGCCGATCTCCACCCTGTCGAAGGTCGAGAACGACAAGCTGTCGCTCAGCTACGACAAGCTCGCGCGGATCAGCAAGGGACTCGAGATCGATATCGGGGTCCTGTTCGCGCAGGACGCCGCCAGGCAATCGCTGTCGCTGGTGACCGGGCGGCGCAGCATCGCGCGCGCCGGGGAAGGACGGACCATCGACACCGAAACCTACAACCACCTGTATCCGGCGACCGAGCTTCTGAACAAGCGCTTCATTCCCATCATCGGCGAGATCCGCGCGAGATCGCTCGCCGAGTTCGGAGAGATGATCCGCCACGCCGGGGAGGAGTACGCCTACGTCCTCGAAGGCTGCGTCGAGCTTCACACCGACCTGTACGCGCCGGTGCGCCTGGAGGCGGGAGACTCGATCTACTTCGACAGCGGAATGGGCCACGCCTATGTCGCCGTCGGAACGGATACCTGCCGCGTGCTCTCGATCTGCTCGGGCCCGGAATCGCAGCTGATCGCCGCGGTCGAGAGGGAGGCCCGACCACCCGCGGTCGCCGATGCGCCTGTTCCGATCAGGAGAGCGGCGCGAGGACGCGCGGGAAGTAGTTGAGGTCCCGCCGCCTGCGATAGCGCAGTGCTGCGAAATTCATCTGCAGGGCGCCAGGCGTCGCGCAGTGGATGATGCGGTCGGCCAGGAGCGAGAAATGAGCCTGGAAATGCTGGCTGGACTTGACCGCGATCAGCCGCTTGCGGTCGAGCTCGATGCCGAGGCCGGTGAAAGCGTCGGGCGCGAAGGTCTGGGTGCGTATCGAGTTGACGACGACATCGATGCCGCCGATCTCGAGCCACACCGACAGGCCCATCGCCGCCCGCGAGGCGCCGAGTCCGGCCTGATCGTGGCCCTCCCGTATCGCCCGCACGCGAACGCACAGGTCCATCGCCTCCCCGGAGGCGGGACCGCGTTTGCCGCCCAGGCGGAGATCCAGTCCCGCCCCGGTTCCGGCGTCCGCGCACACGCGCGCGGCGATGGGATCCCAGACACAGCCGAAGCAGGCGTCCCGGACGTTTCGGCGCAGCATCGCGGCCAGCAGGCTGACGTTGTCGCTGGGCGCGCCGCCGCCTGCATTGTCCGCGGTGTCGGCGATCACGACGCGGCCGTGCGTCTCGCAGGCGAGGTCGAGCGCCTCCTCGATGCCGGGAAAGCGCGGCAGCAAGGCCTCGCGCTGCGCGTAGATCTCGCGTCCGAGCGTCTGCGCCAGCTCGGCCGCGAGCGTCGCGTCGTCCTCGGTGATGACGAGCACCTTTGATCCGTTGTCGAAAGCGTCTCCCCACGGGAAGCCGTGCACGAAGCTGACCGAGAGCACGCCGGGCGCCGACTCCGCGAACCGCATGCGATCGAGCAGGCTCGCCATCGGTTGCATCGTGGTCGGATAGAACCCGACCATCCTGCAGTCGAACAGGCGGGAGGTCGGGCTGATCTCGCCTGCGGCCTTGCGCACGCACAGGCCGTACAGCTCCTCGGCGCGCTGCAGGAAGTCGACGTGGGGATACTCCTTCATGCAGATCACGGCATCGGCGGCGTCGACCAGGGCTTGCGAGAGATGGCAGTGCGGATCGAGCTCGACGCCGATCGCGGTGTCCGGCCCCACGATGTCCCGTATCCGGCTGACGAGATCGGCCTCGCAGTCCTCGCAGTCGGTCGCCACCATGGCGCCGTGCAGGTAGAGCAGGATGACGTCGAAGGGCGCCTTCGCGCGGATCTCGTCCAGGATCTGATCGCGCAGCCGCTCGAACACGGCCTGCACGGTGGGGCCTGACGGCTCGGCCGACGCGAACAGCCCCTCCACGAACGTGTGGCCGTCGCGGTTGGCGAGGTCGCGATACAGTCGCGCCACCAGGTTCTCGGGACAGTCGCCTTCGCGGCTGGCAGTGCCGAGCCAGCGGCCACCTTCGATGAAGCCTCGCTCGCCCGTCGGCCAGGGCGCGAAGGTATTCGTCTCGGTGGCGAGACCTGCCGTAAAAATGCGCATGGCGGCGGGTTTTTCAGCTTGTGAAAGTTGTTTCTCCTGGCTTAACTCCTGTCGGCGAGCGCGGCAATCCCCTCGATTGGCCGTCATCTGAACGATAGCAGAGCCTTGGAAGTCCGTGATGGTCGAGCACTGCGACGTTCTGGTGATCGGAGGCGGCATCGCCGGGCTTTCCGTTGCAGCGCATCTCACGCCGGAGCTCTCGGTGGCGGTCATCGAGCGCGAGGCGCAGCCTGGCTACCACTCGACCGGTCGTTCCGCCGCCCTGTTCTCGGAGATCTACGGCAACGCGTCGATCCGCGCGCTGTCGCGGGGAAGCCGGGACTTCTTCTTTTATCCGCCACGGGATTTCAGCGACACGCCGCTGGTCTCTCCCCGAGGCTCGCTGTACGTGGCGCGCGCCGACCAGCTCTCGAGCCTGCACCGGATGGCGTCACTTCCCGACGTCGCTGCCGGGACGCGCCCCGTCGACGCCGCGGAAGCGCTGCGGCTCTCGCCGCTGCTCCGCGGGGACTACGCCGCCGAAGCGCTCTACGAGCCGGAAGCGCGCGACCTCGAGGTCAACGCGCTGCACCAGGGATACCTGCGCCAGTTCCGCGGCGCCGGCGGACGCGTGCTGCTGCAGAACGGCGTCCTCGGCCTCGAAGCCTCGGGCGGCGTATGGCAGGTGCGCACCGGCACGGACGTGATCGAAGCCACGATCGTGATCAATGCCGCCGGCGCCTGGGCGGAGCACGTCGGAGCGCTGGCGGGCGCGGCGCCGATCGGCCTCACGCCGTGCCGTCGCACCGTCGTCCTCGTGGAGGGCCCCGACATGCCGGCGCTCGCCGCGAGCGCGATGACGATCGACATCGACGAGCAGTTCTACTTCAAGCCTGACGCGGGCCTGTTGCTGCTCTCGCCTGCCGACGAGGAGCCGATGCAGGCCTGCGACGTGCAACCCGATGAACTCGACGTCGCGGTCGCCATCGACAGGGTGCAGCAGGTGACCTCGCTGGAGGTGCGCCGCGTGCGCAGCAAGTGGGCCGGGCTGCGCAGCTTCGTGGCGGACCGCAGCCCCGTGGTGGGTTTCGATCCGCAGTGCGAGGGCCTGTTCTGGCTCGCCGGCCACGGCGGCTACGGCATCCAGACCGCGCCCGCCCTGGGACGGCTGGCTGCCGCGCTGGTCAAGGGGAAGGGGGTTCCGGCGGACCTGCTGGACAGGGGCCTCCGACAGGCGGAGATCGCCCCCGAGCGC
>CAXTOC010000248.1:0-4138 GCA_964245725.1 uncultured Acetobacteraceae bacterium
CGCTCAACCACGTCGCCCTGACCGTCGCCGACCGCGCCCGCTCGGCGGCCTTCTGCATCACCGCCGCCGAGGGCGGGGCGCTGCACCTGCCGGCGCTGCGCAGTCGCGCCGCCGAGTATGATCCGGCGACGCGCGAGCGGCTGCTGGCCGGCGCCCTGCTGCCGGCCGCGGTGGTCGTGCAGGCGCAGCGCTTCCGCGCCTGGTACAGGCGCCAGCTGCTGGCGACGCTGCAGCATTTCGACGTGCTGCTGGCGGCGAGCACGCCGCATCCGGCGCCGCGTCGCGACCGCGCCAGCATCGTCCTGGACGGTGTCGAGGTCTCCGCACGCGCCAATCTCGGGCTTTACACGCAGCCGATCAGCTTCGTGGGCCTGCCGGTGGTCGCGGTGCCGGTGCGCGGCACCGGGGCGCTGCCGATCGGCGTCCAGTTGATCACCAGGCCGTTCGCCGAGGCGCTGGGGTTGCGCGTCGCCGCCGGTCTGGAGCGCATGGGCACCGTCGGCTGCGCCGAGCTCGGCCATGACTGAGCCGGCGGCTGAGAACCCGGCGGTCGCCCTACCGCAACCGGGCAGCCCCGGCTAGGCTGCGCCGGACCGATCTCCCGGTCGCCTGCCCGAGCCGGCGCTCCCGGTCTTCCGGCAGGCCCGGCAGCCGTGGCGGGGATGAAGCGCATGCGAGAAGATCCGCGGGTGAGGCTCGCGCCGCCCGGACGCGCGCGGGCGGCCGCCTGAGCCGCGACGATGTCGCTCGGCCTCGTCGCGACCGGACCGCTGCCGCCGCTGGTGATCGCCAGCGTGCTGCTGCCGGCCGCCGTCATCATCCCGCGCCTGAGCCCGCGCTGGCCGCTCTGGGCCGCGGTGCTGTGGCGCATCGTCGTCTTCGTCTCGCTGACGCTGCTGGTGCAGAGGATCCTGGGCTCGCCGCTGCGGCCGCATTTCAGCAGCGCCCATGCCGGCCAGCAGCTCTGGGAACAGCTGATCGAGGCCGGCTGGTGGCTGATCGCGGCGCGCGTGGCGGTCGGCTTCGCCAGGCTGTTCGTGGTGCTGGAGAACCGGCCGCACGAGACCCAGATCGTCTCCGACCTGCTGGCCGGCGCGATCTACGTGCTCACCGCGCTCGCGATCGTCAACTTCTGCTTCGGCGTGCCGATCGGCGGACTGCTCGCGACCTCCGGCGTCATCGCCATCGTCCTCGGCCTGGCGTTGCAGAGCACCCTGTCCGACGTGTTCTCCGGCGTCGCGGTCGGGCTGGAGCGGCCGTACAAGGCCGGCGACCTGGTCTGGGTGGAGGGCGGCATCGAGGGCCGGGTGCTCCAGGTGAACTGGCGCTCGACCCATATCGCGACGATCCAGGACAACATCGCCGTGGTGCCGAACAGCATCATGGCCAAGGCGCGGCTGGTGAACCGGAGCGCGCCGACGCCGCGTCGCGGCGACGTCGTGGCGGTGAGCCTCGATGCCAACGCGGTGCCCGAGCAGTGCCTGGCGACGCTCGACGCCGCGGTCCGCGCCTGCCGCGTGATGCTGGCCGAGCCGAGCCCGAGCATCGCCTGCACCGGGCTGCACGGCGAGGGTACCGTCTACGAGATCAGCTTCTCGATCGATGCCAGCGAGCACCTCCCGGCGGCGCGCACCGAGCTGTTCAGCCAGATCCACCGTCACCTGCGTCACGCCGGGATCGCGCTCGCCGTCACCGGGCTCGCGGCGCCGCCGCCGGTGCCGATCCCGACCCCGGTCGAGCTGATGCGTCGGTCCGACCTGTTCGGCGTGATCGAGCCGGCCGAGCGCGACCTGCTCGCCGACTACTTCAAGCCGCAATGGCTGCAGCGCGGCGAGACGCTGATCCGCGAGGGCGAGATGCCGCAGGCGCTGTTCCTGATCGCGTCGGGCACCGCCGAGATCACCCGCGAGGGACCGGACGGGCCGCACGTCGTCTACCGCATGAGCCCGGGCGAGAGCCTCGGCACCGTCGGGCTGATCAGCGGTGCCCCCTACACCGCCACCGCCACCGCGCTGACCGCGGTCAAGGCCTACCGCCTCGACAAGGCCGACATCGCGATGGCCCTGAAGCTGCGGCCGCAGATGGCAGCCGCGCTGGAGGTGCTGGTGCAGCGCGGACAGGAGGCGCTGCGCCGGAGTGCCGCCGCGCAGCAGGACGTCCAGCTCGACCAGCCGGAGCTGTTCCTGCCCAGGCTGCGCAACTTCCTGCGCCTGCTGGGCAGCTAGCGCCTGATCGTCTCAGGCGGAGAAGCAATGGGGCTCTGGGACCTGCGGCCCCAGCGGGTCAAGGGCGGCGCCCTTGCCTTGCTTGCTCGCCAGTCCGCCCGGGGACCTCAGAACGCGCCGTAGGCCGGCGCCAGCCAGCCCAGCAGCGTCAGCACCACGCCGATGGCCCCAAGTCCGACCGCGGCCAGCAGCAGCGGCGCCGAGCCAGCGATCACCGAGACGGTGGCCAGCACGATGCCGAGCTCCAGTGCCGCGGCACCGTTGTCGTAGCTGTGGGTGCGGTCCGCCGCCGCGTCGCGGGCGAGCTCGAAGCCGTGCGCGCGACGGGCGATCGCCTGCTTGCCGTCGGCGGGATCGTGTTCGTAGTGCGACTGCTCCTGCGCCAGCCGATCCAGCACCGCGCGCCGCGCCGCCGCCCCGGCATCGCCCGCCGGCGCGTCGAGGGTGGCGCCGAGATCGGCGAGGTCGTGCGCCAGGGCCTGTCGGATCGACTTGCCCTGATACTGGGTCCACGCATCCGCCGCCGCGATCGAGTTCTCGCTGACCCGGATCTCGGCGTGCTTGGCGCCCTGCTCGCTCACCGCGAGCAGCGCGGCCAGGATCGCCACCAGCAGTGCCGCACGCTTGTTGCCGTGCTCGGCGGCGTGCCCCGCATGTTCGTGATGTTCGAGCTGCTGTTCCATCGTGGTCTCCGGCCATCCTGCCTGACGCGCAGGCCCGGATATAGGACGCGGCGTCGCCTCGCGTCGAACCCGAGGGTGCCGGATCAGCCGGGATGGCGGGAGAACACGATCACGCCGGCGCCGAGCAGGCAGCAGGCGGCGCCGCAGAGATCCCAGCGATCCGGCCGCACGCCCTCGACGGTCCACAGCCAGAGCAGGGAGGCGCAGATATAGACCCCGCCATAGGCGGCGTAGGCGCGTCCGGCGGCGGCGCTGTCCGCCAGCGTCAGCAGCCAGCCGAACAGCGCCAGCGACGCGAGCCCGGGCATCAGCCAGAGCATCGACCGCCCCAGACGCAGGGAGGCCCAGAAGCAGAAGCAGCCGGCGATCTCGGTCGACGCGGCGGCGAGGTAGACGACGGCGGTGGCCATGCGGGCTGGTGCTCCGGCGGTGCGTCGCCGGGCTCGGCGCGCGGCCCAGCGCTTGAGCTTCTCAGGCTGGATCAGCCTGAGCCGTGGATCAGCATGAGCCTCGACCGACTCGGCCCACTTCCTCCCCGACGGCACCCCGACGGCACGGAGCAGAACGCCCACAGGTGCGACCGCTGCCGCGCTGCCGATTCGGATGATCCTCGATGCACGCCTGATGCTGGAGGTCCGGGCGGGAATCGAACCCACATTCGCGGATTTGCAGTCCGCTGCATCACCACTCTGCCACCGGACCGGTGCGGGAGGGCCCGCTATATCCCCCGCGTCCTGGCGACGGTCAAGCGCGGCTTTACGCGGCCGGGAACGCCCCCCTATAACCCGCCGATGAGCCAGACCGACGCCACGATGCGGCTTGCCGCCGCGCCGGACACCTCGCAGGCACGCGACCGCATGGTCGACAGCCAGATCCGGCCGATGCAGGTCAACGACCCGCGCATCCTCAGGGCGATGCGCACGCTGCCGCGCGAGCGCTTCGTGCCGGCGGAGCTGGCCCCGTTCGCCTACGCCGACCGGGCGATCAAGCTGCGTGGCGAGAGGGTGCTGATGGAGCCGCGCATCATCGCGCGCATGCTCCAGGTGGCGGTGCCGCGCGCGGGCGAGGCGGCGCTGGTGGTGGGCGCGGCCACCGGCTACGCGGCGGTGCTGCTGGCGGCACTGGGGCTGCGCGTCACCGCGCTCGAGCAGGACCCGGAGCTGGCGACGGAGGGGGCGCGGCTCTGCGCCGAGCTCGCGCCCGCGGTGCGTTTCCGGCTCGGTCCGCTGC
>CAXTOC010000249.1:0-4125 GCA_964245725.1 uncultured Acetobacteraceae bacterium
ATACGATCGCGCTGCGCAGCGCCCCCGCCCGGCCCACGAACACGCGCAGCCCGAGGTCGTTGTGCTCGGAGCGCTCCAGCTCCTCGGTCCTGCCCTGGCGCACCTGCACGCCGAGCGAGGTGCCGCGCACCAGCACCGCCTCGGCGGCGTCCGCCCCCTGCGAACGCGCCAGCTGCACCAGCTGGCTCAGCAGCTCGACGCTCATGCCGCCAGGCTCTCCACGAGCGTGCCCAGCATCGGGATGTGCCGCGACGGCCCGATCGAGGCCAGCGTCGGGGTGCCGCGGAACAGCCGCGCGGCGCTGCGCCGCACGTCGTCGATGCCGACCGCGTTCAGCCTGGCCACGGTCTCCGCGACCGGGATCAGCCGGCCGAACACCTGGTACTGCCTGGCGAGCTGCTCGCAGCGGCTGCCGGTGCTCTCCAGCGACATCAGCAGGCTCGACTTGACCTGCGCGCGGGCGCGGTCGAGCTCGGCTTGGCCGATCTGCCGCTGCACCTTGCGCAGCTCCTCGATGGTGACGGGGAGCAGCTCCTTAGCCTCCGTCTCCCCGGTGCCGGCATAGATGCCGAACAGGCCGCCGTCGAGGAACGGCGCGTTGAACGCGTAGACCGAGTAGACCAGCCCGCGCTTCTCGCGCACCTCCTGGAACAGCCGCGACGACATCCCGCCGCCGAGCAGGGTGGAGAGCAGCAGCACCGGGTAGTAGTCGGGGTCGCCGTAGCCCACCGAGGGGAAGCCGAGCACCACGTGCACCTGGTCGAGCTCGCGCTCGCGCCGGAACTCTCCGCCCTTGTAGGCGCCCGGCTGCACCGCCTCCGCGGCGTGGGTCTCGAGGTCGGCGAAGTGCTCCGTGACCAGATCCACCACCTGCTGGTGCCGCAGGTTGCCGGCGGCGGTGACCACGACGTTGCCGGTGGTGTAGTGCTGGCGCATGTAGCCGGTCAGCGACTCCCGCGACATGCCCCGGATCAGCGCGTCGGTGCCCAGCGTCGGCCGGCCCATCGGCTGGCCCGGGAACGCGGTCTCCTGGAAATGGTCGAAGATGATGTCGTCCGGGGTGTCGTTGGCCTGGCCGATCTCCTGGAGGATGACGCCGCGCTCGCGCTCGATCTCGTCCGGCTCGAAGCTGCTGTGGGTCAGGATGTCGCCGATGATGTCGGCACCGAGTGCCAGGTCCTCCTTGAGCAGCTTGACGTAGTAGGCGGTCTGCTCGCGCGCGGTGTAGGCGTTGATGTGGCCGCCCACGTTCTCGATCTCCTCGGCGATCGCCGCCGCCGAACGCCGCGCGGTGCCCTTGAAGGCCATGTGCTCGAGGAAGTGCGACACGCCGTTCTCCTCGGCGGTCTCGTTGCGCGTGCCGCTGGCGACGTAGGCGCCGAGCGAGACGGTCTCCACCCGGTCCATGCGCTCGGTGACGACGAGCAGGCCGGAGGGCAGGCGGGTGATGTTGATCGGATCGGTCATGGTGTTCCTAGGGCTCCGCGCGACGGCACGGAAGGGAGGGGATCAGGCGGCGTTCCTCATCGCAGCGCCGCGCACCGCCGCCTCGACGGCGCCGAGCTGGTTCGGCACCAGCCGGTAGCGCTCCTCGCGCTGGTAGAGGTCCGCGAGGCGGGGCGGCAGCTCAGGCCGGATGCCGGTGGCGGCGAGCATCGCGTCCGGGAACTTCGCCGGATGCGCGGTCGCCATCGCGACGATCGGCACGCCGTCGTCGTCGCCCTCGGCAGCCTGCCGCCGGGCGGCGGCGATGCCGATCGCGGTGTGCGGATCGGCGAGGTAGCCGGTGCGACGATGCAGCGACGCGATCTCGGCCCGCGTCGCCGCGTCGTCCAGGGCCGTGCCGCTGAACAGCGCGGTCGCGGCGCGCCAGGCGGCGTCCGGCACCGCCATGCGGCCGCTGGCGCGGAATCCGGTCATGATCCGCGCGCAGGCCGCGGCGTCGCGGCCCAGCAGCTCGAACAGCAGCCGCTCGAAGTTGGAGCTGACCTGTATGTCCATCGACGGCGACAGGCTGGGCACCACCTCGCGCATGCTCATGTCGTTGGCCGACAGGAAGCGGCTCAGGATGTCGTTGCGGTTGGCGCCGATGCACAGCCGCGCCACCGGCAGGCCCATCTGACGTGCCGCCCAGGCGGCCAGCACGTTGCCGAAATTGCCCGTCGGCACCGCGAACGACACCTCCCGGTCGGGCGCGCCCAGCGCCAGCGCCGCGGCCACGTAGTACGGGATCTGTGCCGCGACCCTCGCCCAGTTGATCGAGTTCACCGCCGACAGCCGCAGCTCGTCGCGGAACGGCGGGTCGGCGAACATCGCCTTCACCAGGTCCTGGCAGTCGTCGAAGCTGCCGCGCACGGCGAGGTTGGCGATGTTGGGCGACAGCACCGTGGTCATCTGGCGGCGCTGCACCTCGCTGGTGCGGCCGAGCGGGTGCAGCATCACCAGCTGCATGCGCGCCCGGTCGCGGCAGGCCTCGATCGCGGCCGACCCGGTATCGCCCGAGGTGGCGCCGACGATGGTGATGCGCCGGTTTCCCGCCGCCAGCACGTGCTCGAACAGCCGCCCCAGCAGCTGCATCGCCAGGTCCTTGAAGGCCAGCGTCGGCCCGTGGAACAGCTCCTGGACGAACAGCTGCCGGTCGAGCTGCACCAGTGGCACGATCGCCGGATGGCCGAAGCCCGCGTAGGCCTCGAGGCAGAGCCGCTCCAGCGTCGCGGCGTCAATCGAGCCGGCGGCGAACGGCGCCAGGATCCGCGCGGCCAGCAGCGGATAGGGCAGCCCGCGCAGGGCGCGCCAGTCGTCGGGCGAGAGACGCGGCCAGATCTCCGGCAGGTAGAGCCCGCCATCCTCGGCGAGCCCGGCGAGCAGCACGCCCGCGAAGTCGCGGACCGGGGCCTCGCCCCTGGTGGAGATGTAGCGCATCCCGCCACTCATAGACCGGCGCGGCGCCGGCGCGAAGGAATCGATTAGCGCCGCCTCCTCTAGCGGGGGGCACCCTGTCGTGCCGCCGGATGCAGCCGCAGCGCCAGCAGCTCGACCGGGAACTGCACCTGCGTCTTGCCGTGGTGGAACGGCGCGCAGCGATCGAGCTGCGCCACCGGCAGGGTCAGCGTGCCGTCGCGCAGGAACGGCGCGTCGGGCCAGTGCAGCCGTGGGTCGTGCAGCACCGTGCGCAGCACCCGCCCGGGCGTGAGGCTGAGCACGCGGTCCTGCTCGACGTCGTTCAGGTAGAGCGTGCCGTCGGCGTCGATCGCCGTGCCGCCGAGTGCTGGCGTGTCGTACCAGAACTCCACGCCGGCGGCGACCGCCTGCGGGCTCGCGCGGGCGTCGTCGAGCAGGGCGGTCGGCACGCGGAACATCGGTCCGGGCAGCGGCTGGTAGTACAGGTAGCGGCCGTCCGGGCTCACCTCGAGCTGGTCGGCATGGATCATCGCCGGCTTGTTGTCGGGCCCGCGCAGCACCTCGCCGTCCACCACGATCGGGCGCTGCGCGGTGGTCGAGGGGTCGCGGTCGAGCACGCGCCTCGCACCCCCGCCGGCGAGGTCGAGCACGATCAGGCCGGGCGCGCCGGCGTCGGTGATGTAGGCGTCGCTGCCGTTGAAGCGGACGTCGTCGATCATGCTCTTCGGCCGCAGCACGTCGGGCGGCAGCACGTAGGTGCGCGTCACCTGGTTGCTGGCGAGGTCGATCCGCAGCAGCTTGGTGGCACCCGGCAGCGGCGCGCGGCCGAAGCCCGGCACGCCGGTATCGACCACCCACAGGCTGTCGTCCGGTGCCAGGTGCACCGCGTTCAGACCGATGAAGGTGTGCGTCGGATCGGCCTTGCTGTCGCCCGCGCTCCAGCCGTTCCAGCCGGCCCCGGGATAGGGGACCGCGTCGCCCCGGCCGTCGAGGGTCGCGAGCGACGGCCCCGGATTGCCGCAGAGGCGCGGGAACACCACGAAGATGCGGTGATCCGGCGCCACCACGACGCCGTTCCAGACCAGCTTGTCCGAGGCGGCGATGCGGCTGAGCCGGTCGGCGGGAGCGGCCGGCGGCCCGGGCGGCGGGTTCGCGACCGTGCCGGGATCGGCGCTCGCGGCGGCCGGCCAGCAGGCCAGCAGCACTAGCCAGAGGCTCCGCCGC
>CAXTOC010000250.1:0-4118 GCA_964245725.1 uncultured Acetobacteraceae bacterium
GCCGAGGCCGAACAGGTGCAGGGTGGCGAGCACGAACTGCGCCTCCACCCAGCCGGCCTCGGCCGCGCGCTGCATCCAGCGTGCGCCCTCCTCGCGGCTGATCGGCACGCCGGTACCGTCGAGGTAGGCGCGGCCGACGCGGAACTGGGCCTCCGGGATGCCGGCGGCGGCGGCGGCGCTGAGCGGGGCGAAGGCGCGTCCCGGCTGCCCGGCCTCGATCAGGCTGCAGGCGTAGGCGAGCTTCGCCTTCGCCGAGAAAAACGAGGCCAGACGCTGACTTAGGAGACTGGCCATCGGACCCGGGCTATCCTCGAGCAGGCGGTGCGAGGCCGCAAAGGTGGGGATCCCGCCGCGGCACCTCCAGAGGGGCGCCGCGAGGCGGCATCAGGGCTCGCGCATGCCTTCGGTGGCGACCGGCAGCACCGTGCTCAGCAGGTAGCGCAGGATGGTGCGCTTGCCGACCTTGATGTCCGCGACCACCGGCATGCCGGGCGTGGGATGGAAGTAGTTCGGCACGCCGTGCAGGGTGTAGCGGTTCACCCGCAGCCTGATGCGGTAGAAGGTGTCGCCGCCGCCGGCGACCGGAGCCTCGTTGGCGGCGCCGTTCGCCGCTGCCTGTGCGCCGCTGTCCTTGGTGAAGCTGTCGGCGCTGACGTTGCGCACGATGGCCTCGGCGCCGCCGTACTGGGTGTAGGTGAAGGTGGCGAACTTGATCAGCGCGGGATCGCCGAGCTTGACGTAGCCGGACTCCGTGCCCTTCAGCTTGGCCTCGACCTCCAGCGGCGCGTCGAGCGGCACCATCGAGATGAACTGGCTGCCGGGGCTGAGCACCGAGCCGATCGAGACCTTGGCGATGGTCAGCACGACCGCGTCGGCCTGGGCGCGCATCACCACCAGGCTCTGCCGCAGCGTCGCCTTGTCGAGGTCACCCTTGGCCTCGTAGTACTTGTGCTGGGCCTCGGTCAGGTCCTGGTAGATCTGCGCCTTCCAGTTCTGCACGAAGCCCGCCTCCTCGGCGACCATGGCGTCGAGCTTGTTCTGGGCGCCGGCCGCACTCTGCCGGGCGGTGATCTCCGAGCGCTCCACCTCCATCAGGTCGTCCTGCGAGGAGATCGAGGAGAGCCGGCTGCCGACGTGGTCGCGCTGCAGCTGCACGCGCATGTTGTGCACGTCGGACGCCAGCCTGACCCGGCCGGCGTACATCGCCGCCGAAGCGCGGAAGGCGTTGGTGTCGCTGCGCAGCGAGGCGATCTGCTGGGTGTAGTTCAGCAGCTTGTCCTTGAACTCGGCCTGGCGACGCATGAAGATCGCGGCCTGGGCGGTGGAGGCCGGATTGGCCAGGTCGGGCCGGTAGTCGCTCCCCGAGGCTTCGGCCTGCAGGCGCTCGATCTGCGCGCCGTAGGACTGCGACTGCTGCTGCATGTTGGTGGCATCCGCTCCGGTCATGGTCGGGTCGAGATGCGCCAGGACCTGCCCCTTGTGGACGAGGTCGCCCTCCTTGACGTCGATCGACTTGACGATCGAGGTCTCCAGCGGCTGCACCAGCAGGGTCGCCGAGGTCGAGACCAGCTGGCCCTGGGTGGTGACGACGCGGTCGAGCGGGAAGACGCCCATCACGATCATCATCACCACCGCCATCGAGGCGACCACCCAGAGCAGGTACTGCGCCATCGGCCGCGGCGGCATCGCCACCAGCGCCGCACTCGGCGAGTTGAACTCCAGCAGCTCCTGCGGCATGTCGTCGTCGCTCTCGACGCGACGGCTGCTGCGTCGCGACGGCCTTCGGCCGCCGGCCGGGACGATGTCGGTGCCACTCATCGGCTCAGTCCCCTTCTGCCAGCAGCGGCGCCGGACCGGCCTGGCGCTCCGAGTTCATGTGCCGGGTCTGCTGCATCCAGAGCTGGCGGTAGATCGCGCAGCGCTCGAGCAGCACGTGATGCGGTGCGATGTCCTCGACGCGGCCGCGGTCCATCACCAGGATCTGGTCGCAATCGACCAGCGACGACAGCCGGTGCGAGACGATCACCATCGTGCGCCCCTTGCTGATCCGCTTCAGGTTGGCGTTGACGAGGGCCTCGGACTCCGGATCGAGCGCGGAGGTGGCCTCGTCGAGGATCATCAGCTTGGGATCGGTGATCACCGCGCGCGCGATGGCGAGGCGCTGCTTCTGGCCGCCGGAGATGTTGGTCGAGCCCTCCTCGATCCAGGTCTCGTAGCCGCCCGGCATGCGCTCGATGAACTCCTCGGCACCGGCGAGGCGGGCGGCGCGCACCGCGTCCTCCAGGGTCAGGCCGGGGCGGTTGGCGGTGATGTTGTCGCGCACGGTGCCGCGGAACAGGAAGTTGTCCTGCAGCACCACGCCGAACGACTTGCGCAGGTGGGTCAGGTTGATCTCGCGCAGGTCGATGCCGTCCAGCTTGAGGAAGCCGGTGTAGTTGCGGCTGACGCCCTGCAGCAGCCGGGTCAGGGTGGACTTGCCCGAGCCGCTGCGTCCCACCACGCCGAGCATGGTGCCGGCCGGGATGTCGAAGCTGACCTCGTCGAGCGCCTTGGTGGAGGCGCCGGGATAGCTGAACATCACGTCCTGGAAGGACAGCGCGCCCATGATGCGCGGGCGCATGCCGTTGGTCAGGGCGCGGGTCTCGGTCGGCTGGTTGAGCACCGATCCGGCCTCGCCGAGGGCGGCGCGAATGTCGGTGAACTCCTCCAGCAGCTTGGCCAGGCTGACCAGCGGCTGGGCGACGCGGCCGCCGAGCATCATGAAGGCGACCAGGCCGCCGGCGCCGAGCGAGCTCGTGCCGGTGAGCAGCAGGTAGGCGCCGACCAGGATGACGCCGCGGCTGATGAACATCTCGATCGGGCTCGCCAGCGTCGACGGCCAGTTCGCCAGCCGGCCGGCCTCGAGCTTGGCGCGCACCACGTCGGCGGTGGCGACGTCCCACTCGCTGCGACGCGAGGGCTCAAGGGCGAGGGTCTTGAGCGTGCGTATGCCGGCGACGGACTCGTAGAGGATGCTGGCGCGACGCATCTCGGCGGCGATCACGCGGCCGACCAGGCGCGCGACGGGGCCGATGAAGATCACCACGATCAGCCCGATCAGGCCGGCCGCGGCGAGCGTCATCCAGGCCAGCGTGGTGCTCATCACGAACAGGAACGGCAGGATCACCATCAGGCTGAACATGTCGAGGAAGGTGCTCATCAGCTTGCCGGTGATGAAGTCGCGCACCTTGTAGATCGACGACACCTTGCCGATCACGTTGCCGGCCTGCTGGCGCTCGAAGAACTCCAGCGGCAGCGACAGCAGCCGGCCGAACACCACCAGCGCGATGCGGCTGTCGAGCCGCGTCGACAGCACCAGCACGATCTCGCGCCGGCCGAAGCTGAGCAGCGTCTCGTAGCAGGTCAGGGTGACGATGATCGCCGAGATCGAGACCAGCGTCGACATCGAGTGGTGGTTCACCACCTTGTCGATCACCTGCATCACGATCAGGGCCGGGAAGATGGTCAGCAGGCTGAGCACCACCGAGGCGACCGAGATGTCGCGCAGCGACTTCTTCTCGCGCAGCACCATGCGGGCGAGCCAGCCGACGTTGATCGGCGCCTCGGCCTCCGACTGGTTGCGGCTGCGCGCCACCAGCACGACGTCGCCGTTCCAGACCTGCGACAGGCGCAGCTCGTCCACCGCGACCGGGGTATCGCCGTCGCTGCCCATCGGGTCGCGCAGCCAGACCACGCCGCGCCCGGGATCGGCGCCGACCAGCAGCGCCGCCGAGCCGTCCTTGAACATCAGCGCGAACGGCGGGGTGTCGTGCATGCGCACCAGGTAGCGCCACTTCAGGCGCATCGCGCGCGCCACCAGCCCCTGGTCGTTGAGCCAGGTCACCAGGCTGGCGGGGGACGGCGTGACCTCGGTGATCGGTCCGCGGAAATCGTTCGGGTCGAGCTCGGCGCCGTGGTAGCGCGCCGCCGCCATCACGGCGCGCAGCCGTGCCAGCCGGCCGTCGACCTGCGCGGGACGCGGGCTCGCGCCCGCATTGCCGGCGCCGGCGGAGCCGGGGGTGTGGGTGGGGTGAACCCCAGGCGTTCCTCGTTGGGAGCGCGGTACTGGTGACGAACGG
>CAXTOC010000251.1:0-4101 GCA_964245725.1 uncultured Acetobacteraceae bacterium
GTCCCCGGCCGTGAGCGGCCTGCCGCAGGGCAGCGAGCCGGGCGCCTCCGACGGCGCCGCCCGGCCGCGTCGCGGGCTGATCTCGTTCTTCGGGCGCCGGCGGCTCGAGCAGGGCCGCCTGCGCTCCTCGATCGCCGCCCTGGTGCAGGAGGCGGCGGAGGCGCCGCAGGCGCCGGGCGAGGTGCCGGAGCTCGACCGCCAGGAACGGGCGCTGATCGCCAACGTGCTGCGCCTGCGCGGCACCACCGTCGACGACGTGATGGTGCCGCGCGCCGACATCGTGGCGATGCCTGCGGCGACCGGCTTCGAGGACGCGCTGGCGCTGCTGCGCCGGGAGAACCATTCCCGCCTGCCGGTCTACGGAGAGCAGCTCGACGACGTGCTCGGCATGGTCCACATCAAGGACCTGCTCGCCTTCTCAGGCGAGCCCGGCAGCTTTCGCATGCAGTCGATCCTGCGCCAGCCTCTGATGATCGCGCCGCAGATGCCGGTGCTCGACCTGCTGCTGCAGATGCGCCAGCGCCGCATCCACCTCGCCCTGGTGATCGACGAGTACGGCGGCATCGACGGGCTGGTGACGATCGAGGACCTGGTCGAGACCATCGTCGGCGACATCGCCGACGAGCATGACGAGCCGGCCATCGTCATGCTGGTGGAACGCCATGACGGCACCTTCGACGTCGATGCGCGGATGGAGATCGAGGCGTTCGAGGCGCGACTCGGCCAGGTGCTGACCGAGGACGAGCGACAGAGCGACATCGACACCGTGGGCGGGCTGGTGTTCATGCTGGCCGGACACGTGCCGACGCGCGGCGAGGTGCTGACCCACGAGAGCGGCATCGCCTTCCGGGTGCTGGACGCCGACCCGCGGCACATACGCAAGCTGCGGGTCGAGCTGCCCGCGGGCGAGCAGGCCCCGGCCCCGGCGGAAGATGCGGACGAGGCGGACCGGTAGCGGGCTCGCGTTAACCGCCCGGTCACCGGTGCGGCCTATCCTCGCGGGTCATGGCAGATGTGCTTCCAGCGGCTTCGGCTCCTCCGCCGGCGACGGGCACCTCGCCCGCCGCCCGGGGCAGCCACGGCAGCCAGCCCGGCCATGGCGGCCTGTTCCACGAGCTGATGTCCGACCTCAACCCGCTGCAGTACATCCCCCTGGTCGGCACCCTCTACCGTGCGATCACCGGCGACCAGGGCAACCCGGAGCTGCGCTTCGCCGCCTCGCTCGGCACCAGCTTCCTGCTCGGCGGCCCGATCGGGCTCGCCGTCACCGCCGGCGAGAAGATCGCGGGCATCGACCCGGAGAGGGCGGTTGTCACCCCCGCACGGCACCTGTTCCTTCTCGCCCCCGCCGAGCCGGCGGGCGACGCCGGCACCCCATCGGCACCCGACGGCGGCGTGGCGCCGGCGGCGCCGCCGCCGAGCGAGCTGGCGTTCGCGTTCAACACCAGCGCGATGAACGCGGACGACCTCAACGGGCTGGAGCTGCAGCGGCTGCGCGCCTGAGCGGTCCCTCGCGCGGCGTCGGGCACCCTATGCCTGGCCTCCGCTCCGGCCTATCTCAGTCGGTGATGAACGCTGTCCTGCCGGCTGCCTTCGAGGCCTGGTTCGCCCGGCGCGGCTGGGTGCCGCGGGCGCATCAGATCGCGGTGCTGCAGGCGGCGCAGGCCGGGCAGGACGTGCTGCTGATCGCGCCCACCGGCGGCGGCAAGACGCTGGCCGGCTTCCTGCCCAGCCTGGTCGGGCTGCAGGGCGATCCGTCGCCCGGGTCCGGCGGCGGGCTGCACACCCTGTATGTCAGCCCGCTGAAGGCGCTGGCCACCGACATCGCCCGCAACCTGATGGCGCCGGTCGAGGAGATGCGGCTCGCGATACGCATCGAGACCCGCACCGGCGACACGCCGGCGGACCGCCGGGTCCGGCAGCGCGAGCGGCCGCCGCAGATCCTGCTGACCACGCCGGAGAGCCTGGTGCTGCTGCTCTCGCGCGGCGATGCCGGCAGCTGGTTCGCCGGCCTGCGCCGGATCGTCATCGACGAGGCGCATGCGCTGGCGGGAACCAAGCGCGGCGACCAGCTCTCGCTCTGCCTCGCCCGGCTGGCGTCGCTGGCGCCGGCGGCATGCCGGATCGGGCTCTCGGCAACGGTCGCCGACATCGCCACGCTGCGCGCCTATGTCGGGCTGTCCCGGCCAGCACGGCTGATCGAGGCGGCGGCAGGTGCGGCACCCATGATCCGGCTGATGCTGCCCGAGGAGCGCGTGCCCTGGTCCGGGCGCATGGGGCTCGCGGGGGCGTCGGCGATCCTGGCGCGCATCGCCGCGAGCGGGCTGACCATCGTGTTCGTCAACACCCGCGCCCAGGCCGAGCTGCTGTTCCAGGCGATCTGGCGGCTCAACGAGGAGACGCTGCCGATCGCGCTGCATCACGGCTCGCTCGACATCAACCAGCGCCGACGCGTCGAGGCGGCCATGGCGCGCGGCGCGGGCGCTCCGGGCGGCTTGCGCGCGGTGATCGCCACCTCCTCGCTCGACCTCGGCATCGACTGGGGCGGCATCGACCAGGTGATCCAGGTCGGGGCGCCGAAGGGGGTGTCGCGGCTGCTGCAGCGGGTCGGCCGCGCCAACCACCGCATGGAGGAGAGCAGCCAGGCGCTGCTGGTGCCGGCGAACCGCTTCGAGGTGCTGGAGTGCCAGGCCGCGATCCAGGGGGTGGCGGCGGGCGAGCTGGACGGCGATGCGGTGCTGCCGGGCGGCCTCGACGTGCTGGCGCAGCACCTGCTGCTGATGGCCGCGGGCGCGCCGTTCGAGGTCGAGGCGATGTACTGGGAGGTGCGCACGGCGCAGCCCTACGCCGCGCTGTCGCGGAAGGATTTCGACGACGTGCTCGGCTTCGTGGAGCATGGCGGCTACGCGCTCGCCGCCTACGAGCGCTACCGCAAGCTGTTCCGCGACGCCGAGGGGATGATCCACGTGCGCAGCGCGCGGGTCGCGCGCCAGGCGCGGATGAACGCCGGCACCATCGTCGAGGCGCCGGTGCTGAAGGTGCGGCTGGGCGGCCCGCGCGGCCTGGTGCTCGGCGAGATCGAGGAGTCCTTCGCCAACCACCTGCGCGAGGGCGACGCCTTCATGTTCGGCGGCCGCAAGCTGCGCTTCCTGCGTCTGCGCGAGGCCAGCGTGGAGGCGGCGGAGGGCGGTGCGGGCGACCCGCTGGTGCCGACCTGGGCGGGATCGCGCAATCCGCTGACCTCTGGGCTCGCGGCGCGGGTGCGGCGGATGCTGCACGACCCGCAGAGCTGGCACCTCTACCCGGAGCCGGTGCGGGAGTGGCTGCAGCTGCAGCAGCAGCGCTCCACCCTGCCCGGCCCGGACGACCTGCTGGTGGAGATCTTCCCGCGCCACGGCCGCTTCTTCCTGGTCGCCTACGGCTTCGAGGGCCGCAACGCGCACCAGACCCTCGGCCTGCTGCTGACGCGCCGGCTGGCGCGGGCGGGTGCGGCGCCGCTCGGCTTCGTCGCCACCGACTACGCGATCGTGATCTGGTGCGGCAACCCGCCGCCCCACGACGTGCCGGGCCTGTTCGCGCAGGACATGCTGGGGGACGACCTGGAGGCCTGGATGGCGGAGAGCTCGATGCTGCGGCGCACCTTCCGCAACGTCGCCGTGGTCGCCGGCCTGATCGAGCGGCAGCAGCCCGGCGCCAGCGCCACCCGGCGGCAGGTGACGGTGAACAGCGACCTCGTCTATGACGTGCTGCGCCGGCATCAGCCGGACCACGTGCTGCTTCGCGCCACCCGGATCGAGGCGGGCGGCGGCCTGACCGATGTCGGCCGCCTGTCCGACCTGCTGGCGCGGGTCAGCGGCCGGATCCGGGTGATGCGGCTGTCGCGGGTGTCGCCGCTGGCGGTGCCGGTGATGCTCGATATCGGGCAGGAATCGGTGCGCAACGAGGACGAGGAGGACCAGCTGCTGGCCGAGACCGAGGCGCTGGTCGCCGAAGCCATGGGCGAGGCCGAGCCCTCGACCGAGGAGATGCGCATCGGGCCGGGGCCCGCGCAGGAGCTGCGCCGGCTGACGCGCCAGCCCCGCTCGCGCGCGGCACCCGGCC
>CAXTOC010000252.1:0-4058 GCA_964245725.1 uncultured Acetobacteraceae bacterium
GTTGCATCGTCGAGGCGCAGGATGGTGTGTGCGTTGGTGAACGAGGTGGCGAGGGTGTCGATGGCGCCGGTGCGCAGTGCGCCGAGGATGGCTGCTGCCTTGGTGTTCTCGCTGGCGATGGCGATCACGTCGGGGATGCGCTCGAGGTCGCTGCGCGACAGCCCGATCACCCGTCCCTGCATGCCGGTGTTGGCGGGCCGGCCGTGTATGTCGATGAAGTCGTAGCCCATGGTGTCGCCGATGGTGCCGGCGAGCCGCGCCTCGGCGATCTCGGTGGGCGAGAACCAGCCCATGCGCACCATGTTGCTGTCCTCCGACAGGTCGCCGACGCCGATCAGGGCGACGTGGGCGCGCCGCGCGCGGTCCAGCGTCAGCTTGACGGTATCGTTGCGATACAGCTCGGCGCGCAGCTCGGCGTTGGTGACCAGCGCCGGCGCGTACAGCGTCTCGCTCTCGCCGCCGAAGCGCAGCGCCAGCCTGCGGCAGATATGGTCCGGGTTCATGTGCTCGCCGGCGCGCAGCGAGCCGCCGATGGCGCAGACGAAGGTGACGCCGCGGCGTCCGCGCGAGACCAGGGAGTCGGCGATCGCGGAGACGTTGCGTCCCATGCCGACCGCGACGATGGCGCCGTCGGTCAGCGTCCGCTCCAGGTGCGAGGCGACCAGGGCGGCCACCGCCTTGCGCTGCGCGTCGGCGTCGCGATGGTCGATCGAGACCAGCAGCCGGTCGATGCCGAAGCGGCGGATGAACTCCTGCTCCAGCTCGGCGCCGACCGAGGGCGGCTGGTGCACGCGGATCTCGACCAGCCCGTCGGCGCGCGCCCGCTTCAGCAGCCGGCCGATCTTGGCGCGCGACAGCCCGAAGCGATGCGACAGCTCCTCCTGGGTCACGTCGTCGTAATAGTACAGGGTGGCGATCTCGATCAGGATCTCGAGCCGGACCTCGCTGCGATCCGCCCGCCCGCCGCCTGGCCGTCGGCCCGGCGACGCGTCGGCCGGAGGCGACGGCGCCTGGTTGCGCTGCACAATGTCCATCTACATGCTCTTTTGCTCACGTCGGCTCAGCCATATGAGCACGTTCCCGCGGCCGGAAAGCGGGAAATATACTGGTTCCGTGCCGATTCTCGGTTTTCCCGAAGATATCGCGCTGCGCAACCGCGCAGGATATTGACATCCGCTCGGACCGGCTCTCATGCTCGCGACGACAACAAGATCCGCCGCGAGCGGGCAGCAGATGCAGAAGGGGGAGGAGGCGGCATGAACCGCGTGATCGACGATCCGGATCAGGTGACCGAAGGCAGCATACACGGCGTGCTGGCGGCGCATCCGGAGCTGCTGGTCGCGACCGATCATCCGCGTGTGCTGCGCAGCGCCGGCGGCCGGCCCGGGGATTGTCCTGGGGGCCGGGTCGGCATCGTCACCGGCGGCGGCTCCGGCCACGAGCCGGCCTTCCTCGGCTATGTCGGCCCCGGACTGGTCGACGCGGTGGCGATCGGCGAGGTGTTCGCCTCGCCGACGGCGAAGAGCTTCCACGCCGCCTTCGGCGAGGCCGATGGCGGCCAGGGTGTGGCCTGCCTGTACGGCAACTACGCCGGCGACAACATGAACGTGAAGATGGCGGTCAAGCTCGCCGCCAAGGACGGGGTCACCGTGCGCACGGTGATCGCCAACGACGACGTCGCCTCCGCACCGCCCGAGGAGGCCGACAAGCGGCGCGGCGTCGCCGGCGAGATCGTGATGTGGAAGGCGGGCGGCGCGCGTGCCGCCGAGGGGGCCGATCTCGACGCGGTCATCGCGGCGGCGCAGAAGAGCATCGACAACACGCGCTCGATCGGCATCGGCCTGTCCGCCTGCACCATCCCGGCCGCGGGCAAGCCGAACTTCTCGATCGAGCCCGGCAGCATGGAGGTCGGCATCGGCCACCACGGCGAGCACGGCATCGCGGTGCTGCCGGTGGCGCCGGCCAGGGAGATGGCCGGGATGATGCTCGAGCGCATCCTCGCCGACCTTTCGTTCGAGGGCGAGAAGGTCAGCGTGCTGGTCTCCGGGCTGGGTGCGACGCCGCTGATGGAGCTCTACCTGCTCTACGGCCACGTGGACGCGATGCTGCGCGCCCGCAACGTGACCCCCAGCCACCGCTTCGTCGGCAACTACTTCACCTCGCTGGAGATGTCCGGCGTCTCCGTCACCCTCACCCGGCTCGACGGCGAGCTCGACCGCCTGCTGCGCGCGCCGTGCCGCTCGATCGGCCTCACGGTCACGCATTAAGGAGCAACGGCATGCAGGGCATCACGCTGGCGGACGCGGCACCGGTCACGATCGAGATCGCCCAGAGCATCGTCGCCAACCAGGGGCTGCTGTCGGAGATCGACGGCGCCACCGGCGACGGCGACCACGGCATCAACATGGCCAAGGGTTTCCGGCTGGTGATCGAGCGGCTGCCGGACGGCGCCGACCTGCGCCGGGGCTTCGCCACCATCGGCGACACCCTGCTCGGCGACATCGGCGGCTCGATGGGGCCGCTCTACGGCTCGTTCTTCACCGAGATGGCCGACGCGCTGGAGGGCGCCGACACGCTCGACCGCGAGCGCCTGTCCAGGATGCTGGCCGCCGGCGAGGCCGCGATCATCGATCTCGGCGAGGCCAAGCCCGGCGACAAGACCCTGATCGACGTGCTCACCCCGGCGCGCCTGGCCTACGACGCGGCCCTCGCCGCGGGTGAGGATTTCCCCGCCTGCCTGCGCGCGCTGCGGGCGGCGGCGGCGGAGGGGCTGGAGTCGACGCGCGACATGGTGGCCAGGCTCGGCCGCGCGGCGCGGCTGGGCGAGCGCTCGCGCGGCACCCTCGATGCCGGCGCCTGCTCGTGCGAACTGATCCTGCGGGCGCTGGCCGACGGCCTGCTCGCCCGCCTGCCGAAATCCTGACACCCGTATCCGCAAGGAGAGCCACGATGGACACCCTCGCTTCCACCGCCGCCGGCGCGCAGACCGCCCTGCCGGAGCGCATGACCGCGGTCGTCGCCTACGCCCCCGGCGACTACCGGCTGGAAGAGGTCGACGTGCCGCGCGCCGGTCCCGACGACATCATCATCGAGGTCGAGGCCTGCGGCATCTGTGCGAGCGACATCAAGACCTTCGGCGGCGCGCCCTCCTTCTGGGGCGACGACAAGGGGCAGGCCCGCTACGTCAAGCCGCCGATGATCCCGGGCCACGAGTTCCTCGGCCGCGCCGTCGAGCTCGGCGAGAACGTCGCGCGCGAGGGCCGCTACAAGCTCGGCGACCGGCTGATCTCCGAGCAGATCGTGCCCTGCGAGCACTGCCGCTACTGCACCCGCGGCGAATACTGGATGTGCGAGCGCCACGACGTCTACGGCTTCCAGAACAACGTCAACGGCGGCATGGCCAAGTACATGCGCTTCCCCAAGGAGAGCCGCACCCACAAGGTGCCCGACAGCATCCCGATGGAGCGCGCGGTGCTGGTCGAGCCCTATGCCTGCTCGGTGCACGCGGTCAATCGCGGCCTGATCCAGCTCGACGACGTCGTGGTGCTGTCCGGCGCCGGGCCGCTCGGCCTGGGCATGGTCGGCGCCGCACGGCTGAAGAACCCGTCCAAGCTGATCGTGCTCGACCGCAAGCAGGACCGGCTCGAGCTGGCCAGGAAGTTCGGCGCCGACATCGTCATGAACCCGTTCAAGGAGGACGTAGTGCGTGCGGTGAAGGATCTCACCGACGGCTATGGCTGCGACGTCTACATCGAGGCCACCGGCCACGAATCCAGCGTCACCCAGGGGCTGAACATGATCCGCAAGCTCGGCCGCTTCGTCGAGTTCTCGGTGTTCGGCCACGAGGTCACCGCCGACTGGTCGATCATCAGCGACCGCAAGCAGCTCGACCTCTACGGCGCCCACCTCGGGCCGTACTGCTACCCGCTCACCATCGCTGCCATCGGCGACGGCCGGCTGCCCACCGCAGGCGTCGTCACCCACACCCTGCCGCTCAGCGAGTTCCAGCACGGCTTCGAGCTGATGAAGAAAGGCGACGGATCCATCAAGATCGTGCT
>CAXTOC010000253.1:0-4047 GCA_964245725.1 uncultured Acetobacteraceae bacterium
ATACGGTCCGACCCGGTAGCCGCCGCCCCAGCCGCCGTAATCGCCGCCGGCGGTGTCGTAGTAGTCGCCGCCGTAGCCATCGTAGCCCGGTCCGACGACGCAGCCGCTCAGCGGCATCGCCAGCACGCCCAGCGCGAGCGCCAGCCGACATGCGCGCGGCAGGGAGAGGCTCATCTCGCGTTCTCCCCGGCCACGTCGCTCGACCATTCGAGCAGCCCGAACAGCGCCCCCTGCGGATCGGCGACCAGGGCGATCTTGCCGCCGTGACGGTCGAGCTGCGGCGGCAGCACCACCCGACCGCCCATCGCGGCGACCCGGGCCGCCATCGCGGTCGCGTCCTCGACCCGCACGTAGCTCACCCAGCGGGGGCGCGCGTTCGGGCGGCTGGGCGGGATCGGGTTGACGCTGGCGCGCGCATAGCTCTCGGAGGCGAGGATCAGGTGCCGTGCGTCCTGCGCGTCCGGCAGGTTGAACACCTCGTAGCCGAACAGCGACCTGTAGAAGCTGGCGTCCGCATCCGGATCGGTGGTGATCAGCGAGCTCCAGATCCACTCTCCGGGTTCGGCCAGCAGGTCGGGCGGATCGCCGCTGCTGGAGGCGAGCACGGCGAACACCGCGCCCTGGGGATCGGCGAGTATCGCCTCCTGGCCGAGATTGGCGATGCGGTGCGGCTCGAACAGCAGCTTCGCACCCGAGTGCGTCGCCAGGGCCGCCGCCTTGGCCGCATCGTCGGCGGCCATGAAGGTGAGCCAGGCCGGTCGACGGCCGGACGGCAGGGGCCGCTGCACGATGCCGGCCACCACGCGGCCATTCACCGACGCCTGGGTGAACCGGTTCACGCCGCCGCCGGCATCCTGGAAGCTCCAGCCGAAAAGGCCGCCATAGAACCGTCTCGCCGCGTCGAGGTCCGGAGTGACCAGCTCGGCGAACACCACCTTGCCTCGGTGATGCTCGGCACTCGGCGGGCTGACCAGCGGCGGCAGGTCGGACGGTGCCGCGCGGGCGGGTGCGGCGGCCACGCTGGCGAGTGCGGCGCCCAAGCCGGCGATCAGGCCGCAGCCCAGCAGCATCCGCCGCCCGGCGCCACGGCGGCGGCGAGCGTCAGGCGGCATCGCGCCCCTGCCGGTCCAGCACCTCGAAATCCTGGTCCGACAGCGCGACGCCAGCCGCCCGCACGTTGTCCACGAGATGCTGCGGATTGCCGGTACCCGGGATCGGCAGCATTACCTTCGACCGCTTGAGCACCCAGGCCAGCGCAACCTGTCCGGTCGACAGGCCGAGGCGCTCGGCGATGGCGCTGAGCTCCGAGTCCGGCGCCGCCAGGGCGCCTGCCGCCAGCGGCGCCCACGGGATGAAGCCGATGCCGTTCGCCTCGCAGTAGTCCAGCACCGCCTCGTTCTTGCGGTTGACCAGGTTGTACTGGCTCTGCACCGTCACCACCGGGAAGTGCTTGCGGGCAGCCTCGATCTCCTCGACGCTGACCTCGCTGAGGCCGACGTGACGGATCAGCCCCTCCTGCTGCATCGCCGCGATGACGCCGAACTGCTCCTCGCGCGGCACCGCCGGATCGATCCGGTGCAGCTGCCAGAGGTCGATGCGCTCGACCTGCAGGCGGCGCAGGCTCATCAGCACGCATTGCCGGAGATACTCCGGGCGACCCACCGGACGCCAGACGTTCGGGCCGTGCCGGGTCAGCCCGCCCTTGGTGGCGACGGTCAGGCCATCGTAGGGGTGCAGCACCTCGCGGATCAGCTCCTCGCTGACGAACGGTCCGTAGCTGTCGGCGGTGTCGATGAAGTCGATGCCGAGTTCGGGAAGGCGGCGCAGCGTCTCGCGCGCGGCCTGCGGATCCTTCGGCTGCTCCCAGATGCCGGCGCCGGTGATGCGCATGGCGCCGAAGCCGAGCCGGTTGACGGTGATGTCGCCGATCGTGAAGCGACCGGCGGCGCCGGCCCCGGCGTCGCTGGCATCGTCTCGTGGCATGCGGTGGTCCTCCTCGCGGCAGACGCCATGGCGGCTGCGAGCGCTGACGCGTCGCACCGCGCAAGGTTGCGCTCAGAGCTCGACCTGCCGCCCGATCTCGAGGAAGCGCTCGCGCGGCAGCGCGAAGCGGTCGGGGACGCGCACGGCGTTGCGATACAGCAGGCCGAACAGCAGGCGCCGCCAGGCGAACATCTTGGGGTGCTCGAGGCTGCGGGTCACGTCGTCATGCGCGGCCACGAACAGCACGCGGTCGAGGTCGATGTCGCAGCCCTGTTCGCGCGCCTGCCGCACCGCGAGCAGCAGGTTCGGCACCTCGACGAAGCCGAAATGCACCTCGATGAACCAGAAGCCTTCCATCACCTCGCGGACCTTGACCCGCTCTCCGGCGGCCACCCGGGCGACCGCGTCGAACTTCACGTAGAGGGTGGCGAGCCGCGCCGGCAGCGCGCCGAACAGGTCGATGTGACGGGCCATCAGCGGCGAGACCAGGCTCTCGCCGCGGCTCAGGAACACGGCACTCCCCGGCGTGCGCGGCAGCGTGCCGCGGCGCAGCGCCTCGAGCACCTCGTCCTCCCGCCCGGCCCGCGACAGGGCGCCGCGCACCAGCAGCACGCCGCGATGCCAGGTCACCATGATGACGAACAGGGCGGAGCCGAGCAGCAGCGGCACGTAGCCGCCCTGGCGGATCTTCAGCAGGTTGGCGCTGAAGAAGGCGATGTCGACGAACAGGAAGGCGCCGGCGGTCGCCAGCGCCGCCGCCCACGGCCACTTCCAGCGCTCGCGCATCACGTCGAACAGCAGCAGCGTGGTCAGCAGCATGGTGGTCGAGACCGCGGTGCCGTAGGCGCCGGCGAGGCGCGCCGAGCTGCCGAAGCTGACGGTGATCGCGATCGTCGCCACCATCATCACCCAGTTCACCAGCGGCACGTAGATCTGCCCGTACTCGGCGTCCGAGGTCTGGCGTATGATCAGGCCGGGAAACCAGCCGAGCTGCATCGCTTGGCGGGTGAGCGAGAACGACCCGGTGATGATCGCCTGGCTGGCGATGATCGTGGCCACCGCCGCCAGGATCACCAGCGGATAGACCCCCCAGTGCGGCACCTCCGAGAAGAACGTGTTGGAGGCAAGCCTGGGGTCGCGCAGCAGCTGCGCCGCCTGGCCGGCATAGTTGAGCAGCAGCGCCGGCAGCACCACCGAGGTCCAGGCGACGCGCACCGGCCGCCGGCCCAGATGCCCCATGTCGGCGTAGAGCGCCTCGCCGCCGGTCAGCGCCAGGAACACGCCGCCCAGCACGACGAAGCTGCCCCAGCCGTGACGCACCAGGAAGCCGAGGCCGAGCAGCGGGTTGAACGCGGCGACCACCCTCGGGCTGCGCAGGATCGCGACCAGGCCGATGCCGGCGATCACCGCGAACCACACCAGCATGACCGGCCCGAACAGGCGGCTGAGCCGGGCGGTGCCGAACGGCTGCACCGCGAACAGCGCGATCAGGATCGCCACCGCCAGCGGCACCACGTACGGCTTGAACACCGCGGTCGCCACGTCCAGCCCCTCGAGCGCGCCGAGCACCGAGATCGAGGGCGTGATGATGCCGTCGCCGTAGATCAGTGCGGCGCCGAACAGCGCGGCGGCGATCAGCAGCTTGCCGCGGCTGAACAGGCCGCCCTCGAAGGATTTGTCGAGCAGCGACATCAGCGCCAGGATGCCGCCCTCGCCGTGGTTGTCGGCGCGCATCACCACCAGGCAGTACTTGACCGAGATCGTGACGATCAGCGCCCAGATGATCAGCGACAGGCTGCCGAGTGCCACGTCGGCGCTGATCTTGCCGCCGGCATCGCCGACCACGGTCTGGAAGGTGTAGAGCGGGCTGGTGCCGAGGTCGCCGTAGACGATCCCGAGCGCCGCCAGGGCCGATGCGGGGAGAGCGGGTCGCGCGGCGGCCTGCTCCTGCTCGCCATGCGACATCGGCGGCGTCCTTGGCTCGGGGAGGCGGGCCCCCGCGGAGGCGGCCGCGCCAAGGGGCCGGGGCGGCGCCGCCCGCGCCGGGGCGGGGCGCCGGGGGCG
>CAXTOC010000254.1:0-4029 GCA_964245725.1 uncultured Acetobacteraceae bacterium
CACCCGGGCGCCCAGCCGCCCGCCTCGGTGGCGGCCGACGCCGTGGCCGGGCCGCTCGCCGCCTTCGCGCCGTGACGATCAAGCGGCCGCTCAGTGCGTGGTGCGGCCGATCGCGTCGGAGGGCAGTCCGTCCGGGCCGATCTGCTGCAGGGGGGACTGGTCGTTGTCGCCCGGCACATCCTGCGGCCCGAGGAAGCCGGAGGCGGGCTGCTCGGCGCTGGGAGCGGGGTTCTTCGGGATCGGCGAGACGCCGGAGGCGGTGGCCGTGGCGCCGGCGCCGGCCGGGTGCGACGCGAACCAGGTGGCGAGCTGGGTCGTGATCGAGTCGGCGAGGTTGCCGGCGACGCGCCCGTAGGTGGTGTCGCTGGCGATGGTGGCGGCGAAGTACTGGGTGTCGATGGTGTTGAAGCCGTCGACCGAGCGGACGCTGCCGCTGGTCACGGTGGCGGGGTTCGGCGCGACGCTGGACAGGGTCCAGGTGGCGCGGCCGACGATCCGGTTGCGGCCGCTGGTGTTGTCGCCGTGGATGTCGATCGCCTCGCTGCTGAGCGCGTAGGCGACGCGCAGCGTGTAGTCCTGCGGGGTGGCGTCGCTGGAGCCGGCCAGACGCTGCTGCAGCTCCTGGCGGAGCAGCTGACCCGGCCGGCCGGCGATGGTGGCGACGAAGATCTCCGGCAGCTGCGCGTCCGGCCGCTCGCCATGCAGCGGATGGAAGCCGCAGCCCGCCAGCGTCAGGCAGGCCAGCAGCGCCGCCGGGATCGGCACGCGGCTCATCCGGCGGTCACGAAGTTGACGATGCGGTTCGGCACGTGGATGCGCTTGACGACGCGCTTGCCGGCGAGCAGGCGCTGCACGTTGGGCTCGCGCGCCGCGGCCTCGAGCACCCGCGCGGCATCCTCGTCCGGCGCGGTCTCGATGGTGCCGCGCAGCTTGCCCATCACCTGCACCGCGACGGTGACTCGCAGCACCTCCAGCAGCGCCGGGTCGGCTTCCGGCCACGGACGTTCCGCGGCCAGCGCGCCGCCGGGCTCGAGCAGCGCCAGCAGGGTCTCGGCGAGGTGCGGCATCATCGGCGCGGTCAGCAGGCACAGCGTGCGCGCGGCCTCGACCCGGGCGCGGGTGAGGGTGCCCGAGGCGGCTCCGGCCTGTTCGGACTCCGACAGCGCCGAGGCCAGCTCGTGCAGCCTCGCCACGGCGACGTTGAAGGTGAACGCCTCCAGCGCCTCGGTCACCGCGGCGATGGCGCGGTGGGTGGCGCGTCGCAGCGTGTCGGCGGCGGCTCGCGCATCGCCTTCGAGCGCGGATGGCGGGTCGACGGCCGCGCCACCGTGCATCGCCTCGCCTGCGGCGACGGCGGCGACCAGTCGGTACAGCCGCTGGGTGAAGCGGGCGGCGCCCGCGATGCCGGCCTCGGTCCACTCCATGTCCCGCTCCGGCGGGCTGTCGGAGAGCACGAACCAGCGCGCGGTGTCGGCGCCGAAGCGCTCGATGATCGCGGTCGGGCTGATCGTGTTGCGACGCGACTTCGACATCTTCTCGACCCGGCCGATCGCGACCGGCGCGCCGCTGTCGCGTCGCCTGGCGCCGTCGCCGGTGCGTTCGACCTGCTCGGGATAGAGCCACACGCCGGCCGCCTCGTCGCGGTAGCTCTCGTGGGTGACCATGCCCTGGGTGAACAGGCCCGCGAACGGCTCGTCGACGCCGAGATGACCGGTCGCGCGCATCGCGCGGGTGAAGAAGCGCGCATAGAGCAGGTGCAGGATCGCGTGCTCGATGCCGCCGATATACTGGTCCACCGGCAGCCAGCGGTCGGCGGCCTCCGTGCGCGTGGGCGTCGGCGCATCCGGGGCGGTGAAGCGGGCGAAGTACCACGAGCTGTCGACGAAGGTGTCGAAGGTGTCGGTCTCGCGCGTCGCCGCGGCGCCGCAGCGCGGGCAGGGGACGTGCTTCCAGCTCGGATGGTGGTCAAGCGGATTGCCGGGACGGTCGAAGCGGACGTCGTCGGGCAGGATCACCGGAAGCTGGTCGTCCGGCACCGGCTGCGCGCCGCACCGCGCGCAGTGGATGATCGGGATCGGGCAGCCCCAGTAGCGCTGCCGCGAGACGCCCCAGTCGCGCAGCCGCCAGTTCACCACGCCGCGGCCGAGCCCGAGCTGCTCCAGCCGCTCGATGGCGGCGCGTATGCCGTCCTGGGTGTCGAGGCCGTCGAGGAAGCCGGAATTGATCAGCGTGCCCGGACCGTCATAGGCGCGCCCCGCATGCACCGCGCCGCCGGTGGGCAGCACCACGTTGACGAACGCGATGTCGTACTGGGTGGCGAAGTCGTGGTCGCGCTGGTCGCCGCACGGGCAGCCGAAGATGGCGCCGGTGCCGTACTCCATCAGCACGAAGTTGGCGATCCACACCGGGAACTCGACCTCGGGCAGGAAGGGGTGCGCGACGCGCAGGCCGGTATCGAGGCCGCGCTTCTCGGCGGTCTCGATCGCCGCCTCGCTGGTGCCGGCGCTGCGGCAGGCGGCGATGAAGCGTGCCGCCGCCTCGTGGCGCGCCGCGACCGCGGCGGCCAGCGGGTGCTCCGGCGCGATGGCGAGGAAGGCCATGCCGAACAGCGTGTCCGGCCGGGTGGTGAACACCTCGATGGCGTCGATGCCGTCCGTCGGCGCGCGCAGCGGAAAGCGGATCCGCGCCCCCTCGGAGCGGCCGATCCAGCGCGCCTGCATGGTGCGCACCCGCTCGGGCCAGCGCTGCAGCCGGTCGAGCTCGGCGAGCAGCTGCGGCGCCGCCTCGGTGATGCGCAGGAACCACTGGCTGAGCTGCTTGGTCTCGATCGGCGCGCCGGAGCGCCAGCCGCGCCCGTCGACCACCTGCTCGTTGGCGAGCACGGTCTGGTCGACCGGGTCCCAGTTGACCCAGCTCTCGCGCCGCTCGACCAGGCCGGCGGCGCGCAGGTCGAGGAACAGCTTCTGCTGCTGGCCGTAGTAGCGCGGCTCGCAGGTGGCGAACTCGCGGTCCCAGTTCAGCGAGAAGCCGAGCCGCTGCAGCGTCTGCCGCATCGTCGCGATGTTCCCGCGCGTCCACTCGGCCGGGTGCACGCCGTGCTCGCGCGCGGCATTCTCCGCCGGCAGGCCGAAGGCGTCCCAGCCCATCGGGTGCAGCACCGCGAAGCCGCGCGCCCGCTTGTAGCGCGCGACCACGTCGCCCAGCGTGTAGTTGCGCACGTGGCCCATGTGCAGCTGGCCGCTGGGGTAGGGGAACATCTCCAGCACGTAGTAGGTCGGCTGGCCGTCGGGCGGCACGTCGGCGACGGCGAAGCAGCCGCGGCGCGCCCACTCCGCCTGCCAGCGCGGCTCGCTCTCGCGGAAATCGTGCGCGACCGCGTCGTTCATGGGTGGCGGATGTCGGTTGTCACGCGCGGGTCCTCAATTTCCGGCCTGGCCAGAATCGGCGCGAAGCTGGCGGGCGCGCGCGAGGATCTTGTTGGTGATGTCGGGCGCGGTGTTCGGCGCGACCGCGGCGTCCGTCCATTGCCCGTCCTGCAGCGTCTGGCGGAAGATCGCGACGCGTATGGCGTCCGAGCGCAGCTGCTTGCCGAGCACGTAGGCAGTCGCCTTGAAGCGCTCGGAGATGGTGGTCGGCGGCGTGTACCACTCGGTGATGATGATGCCGCCGATCGGGTCGGCCGACGCGAACGGCATGAAGGACAGCGTGTCGATCGCGCCGCGCCAGAGATAGGCGTTCACCCCGGCCTGCGCCTGGTCGCCGCCGGTGGCGCTGCGGTCCTCGCCCAGCAGGTGGTTGCGCGGGGTGCTGAGTGCGGAGGTGTCGCCGGTGGTGTCGACGGTGCGGCCGCCGCTGTCCTGGCCGGAGCAGGCGGCCAGCAGGAGGATCGGGACGAGGGGGCGGATGCGGGCGATCATGATGCCTCTGGCATGGTGCCTCCGGAAGTCGCGCGGGTGCGCCGGCCGGCGCTGCGTATCTAGCCCGCCCGGTTCAGGTCGCCAAGCGGACGCCGCGCTCGACGTCCTGTGC
>CAXTOC010000255.1:0-4026 GCA_964245725.1 uncultured Acetobacteraceae bacterium
CCCATCACCGCCGGGACGCCGAGGGCGCGCAGCATGATCGCGGTGTGGTCCGCCTCGCCGCCCTCGTCGGTGACGACCGCGGCGACGCGGGAGGGATCGATCAGCGCCGCGTCGGCCGGTCGCAGCTGCTCGGCCAGCAGCACCGCGCCGGCGGGAATGGCGGTGAAGGAGCGGAACGGGGCACGGGTGAGGTTGCGCACCAGCCTGCGGCCGATCTCGCGCACCTCCTCGGCGCGTCGCATGGCGGCGGCGGCGTCCTCGGTGTCGGAGGCGCCGCCGGACTGGTCGCGCAGCCGCAGCGACAGCGCTTCGGCCTCTTCGGCGACCGCGGCCTCGGCGTTCAGCCGCTCCTCCTGGATCCGTCTCGCCGCATTGCGCAGCAGCCGCGACGGGCCGAGCATCTGCCGGTAGGCGTCGAGCAGCGGCGCGATCTCGCGCTGGGTCTCCTCGGGAAGCAGCGCCAGGCGGGCGTTCAGCTTCTCGAGCTGCCGGAGCGAGCGCGCCACCGCGTCCGACAGGCGGTCGGCCTCGGCCTGCTCGGTGCCCGGCTCGATGCGGTGCGCGGACACCGCCACCGGCGCCTCATTCGGGGCCGCGGGCCGGCCGATCGCGATGCCCGGAGAGATGCCGACGCCGCCGAAGCGGCGCTCCGGGTTCTGCTTGCCAGGACCGGGACGCGATCTGGGTCCGCTCCTGGCCTCAGTCCTGCTCATGGAAGCCCGCCTCGACGAGGGCGGAGAGCGCGTCCAGCGCCTCGCGCGCATCCCAGCCATCGGCGATGAGCTCGATCTGCGCGCCGCGGCCGGCGCCGAGCATCATCAGGCCCATGATCGACCGGGCCGCCACGATCTCGCCCTCGCGCGCCACCTCGATCGAGGCGCCGAACTGCTCTGCCAACGAGACGAACTTGGCGGCGGCGCGGGCGTGCAGGCCGCGCTGGTTGACGATGGTGACGATCCGGCGGACCGGATCGCCGCCGGCAGGCTGATCGTCCGCTGGATTCAGCGCACCGCCGCCTCGTCCAGCACGCGCGGGCCAGGGGGAGCAGCGCCGCAGCACATGGCGCCGCCGAGGCAGCTCGACGGCAGGTGCGACGCCGCCGCGATGTATTTGCGGCCGGCGGTCTCGGCGATGTCGGCGCACTCCGCCAGCGTGCGCTGCGACCGGGTCTTGGCCAGCTTGACCAGCATCGGCAGGTTGACGCCGGCGACCACCTCGACGCCGCCGCGCTCCATCGCCGCGATGGCGAGGTTGGAGGGCGTGCTGCCGAACATGTCGGTCAGCACCATCACGCCGTCGCCGGTATCCACCTGGTCGATCTGCTGGGCCAGCGTCCGGCGGCAGAGCGGGATCTGGTCGTCGGCGCCGATGCTCACGGTGGCGACCTGCTTCTGCGGGCCCACCACGTGCTCCATCGCGGCACGAAGCGTCTCGCCGAGCTCCCCGTGGGTGATCAGGACCATGCCGATCATGACGGTCTGCCCGCACGCGCTAGTTCACGATGCATCACGATGACCGGATACCTGACACAATCCAGAGCCTCATCCCCATTCGGACCAATGATCTCGCCTTCGCAGTGGGCAGCCTCGCCGAGCCGCCGCGCCAGCGCCTCCACCAGCGTCACCGACCGGTGCCGCCCGCCGGAGCAGCCGATCGCCAAGGTAACATATTTCTTACCCTCGGTAACGAAGCGCGGCAGCACCAATCGCAACAGATCATGGATCCTGTCCAGGAACGCGAAGTAGTCGGGATCAGACTCGACATACCCCGCCGCCAGCCGGTCCAGCCCGGTGGATGAGCATAATGTAGGGTCGTAGAACGGGTTACGGAGGAATCTGGCGTCGAATATCATGTCAGAATCGCGGGGCAGACCTGCAGGGAACGCAAACGAGACCAGCGAGACGGTCAGCTTCGAGGCACCGTCCCTGTCGCCGCCGCCGTAACGCGCCTCCACCAGGCGTCGCAGTTCCGGCGGCGGCAGCTCGGAGGTGTCGATGACCAGGTCGGCATCCGCACGCAGCGGCGCGGTAAGCGCGATCTCGGCGTCGATGCCGTCCGACACCCTGCCGCCGTGCGCCAGCGGGTGCCGCCTGCGGGTGGCGGTGTAGCGGCGCAGCAGGACCGCCTCCTCGGCCACGGCGAACAGCAGCTCGACGCGCAGTCCCGGCTCGCGGCGCAGCCCGGCCAGCGCCTGCAGCAGCGACGCGGCGTCGAAGCCCGTGGTCCGGGCATCGACGCCGATCGCCATCGGCGCGTCGCTGCGCCGGATGATCTCGCCGATCATCGAGAGCGGCGGGTTGTCCACCGCTTCGTGGCCGAGATCCTCGAGGATGCGCAGGATCGACGACTTGCCGGCGCCGGAAAGCCCGGTGACGAGCAGGATGCGCCGCGCCGCGCTCACGCCCGGAGACTCATGGGAAGGCGGACTCATGCGAAGGCACCGGCATGCATCGCCGTGCGCCGCTGCACGCAGTCCAGCGCGTGCGCCACCAGCAGCGCAGCCGAGGCCGGTTGCGGATCCAGCCGCAGCACCGGCACGCCGAGCGCATGCCACGCCGGCTCGGGAAGCCGCGTGGGGGGCTCACCAAGTTCGCAGGCTAGCACCAGCCGAACCGGTGCTCGATGCGCGAGGCGCAGGATGCCGAGGCCGCGCATCTCCACCAGCCCCTCCAGCCCGGCCGCCGGCGCCGCCAGTCCGTGCTCGAGTTCGACCCGGTCGTCCGCCACCAGCGTGAAGCCGCGATCGATCAGCCGCAGCAGCAGGTCCGATTTGCCGCAGCCGGAGGGACCGAGCAGCAGCACGCCGGCATCGTCGCGTGCCGCACAGCTGGCGTGGATCTGGGTCCTCACCGGGAGATCCTAGGCCAGGCGACCAGGGATTGGGAACCGATCCCCCCGGCCATCGCCGGTTTCGGATCGACCCGGAGGCAGTTGCCGGCATCAGGAAAGCCCGCATTAAAAAAGATTGAGTTTCTGCAAAATGTGACGCAACTGTGACCCGCACATGCAGGGGACGTCCGCACGATGCTCGCCACGCAGAGACCAGGCCAGGACAATCAGGATGGCCTGCTCGGTGCCGCGCGGGCGGCCGTCACCATCGAGCGCCGGCAGACGCGGGGCCGGCATCCGGAGGTGCGCCTGCGGCGGGTGACCGGCTTCGACCCGGTGCGCGGCCGCTTCTCGCGCCACCTCTCGGAGCAGTGCCGGCAGGCGCTGCGCAACGGCGCGGCATCGCTGGCGTCGACGGGACTGTCGATGCAGGACGTGGTGCGCGTGACCTACGTGATGCAGGATGCGGACGGTTTTCCAGCCTGCTTCCCGCTGCTCCGAGACGCCTTCGGCGATGCCCGGCCGGCTGCGACCCTGTACCTGGTCAGCAGCTTCGAGGTCGTGGACATGCAGATCGAGCTCGAGCTGCTGGCCCGCCGCGCCGGCGCCTGATACCGCCCTCCGATCGTGCCTCAATGGCTGAGAGGGCGGGACGAGGCCGGCGCGGCGCGTTGACGCGAGGGTGTGCGGAACGATAGAAGCGCCGCCTTGAGCAGCAGCCCGGACATGGATGTGGTAGCGCCGGCGAGCAGCGGCAGAATCCGGGCGAGGGCGGACGCGGCTCCGGGCCTCAACGCTCGGGTGTTCCGCATCGAGGACGAGGACGGTCGCCTGCTGCGCCGGGTGCGTGACGCGCGCGATCCGCAGGAAGCCCTCGCGCTGTACTGGCGGGCGGTCGGCGCGGCCACGCCGGGAGCGACGATGAGCAAGGACCTCGAGCGGCGCATCGGCCGCGCCCGTGCACGCCTCGCGCGCGGCCCGCTGCAGAGCGAGGAATTGCCTCTCGAGCCGTATCCGGCGCCCACGGAAGCGGCGGCTCCGGCGACGGAAACCGGGGAGACGGCAGGCGGAGACGCCGTGCCGGCACGGCGCCCGCGTCCGCGGCCGGCTGCGCTGCCGCAGGACGACCTGTTCGAGCCGGCGATGGTGACGCCCGCCGAAGATCCCGCCGAGGACGACGCGGCCCCGCCCGCACCG
>CAXTOC010000256.1:0-4019 GCA_964245725.1 uncultured Acetobacteraceae bacterium
GCGCCGCGCCGCCGCCGCTCGAACTCCCTCCGCTGGTCGGGCTGGTGCTGCAGAACGAGCGGAGCGCGGCGATCCCGGCGCGCATGGTCACCTTCGGCCAGTCGTTCCTGGCGGGACAGCTCCCCGCGGGCAGCGGCCTCGCGGCTGCCTCGGGTGGGCGGCAGATCCCGGTGCAACTCGACGTGAAGGCAGCCTACGCCGACGGTTCCGCCCGGCTCGGCGCCCTCACCCTGATGGCCCCGCCGCTCACGGGGCACCGGTCCGTGGCGCTGATGCTGACGCGGGCGCCGCCGCCGGCCGAGCCGGCTCTCGATCTGTCCGCGGCGCTGGCTCGCTACGACCTCACCATCGACCTGACGATACGGTCGGGCAGCCGGGCGACGCCGTATCATCTCGACGCGCGCGCCCTGCTCAGCCGCGCGCTGGCCGCCGGATCCGCCGCCAGCTGGCTCCGTGGACCGCAGGCCAGCGAGGTCCGGATCGATGCCCCGGTCGCCGGATCGATGCATCTCAGCCTCGACATACGCGGCTACGTGGATGGCACCAGCCGCACCGACGTGCGGTTCCGCAACGACCTCGCCATGCAGCGCAGCGGCGGCGCGATCACCTACGACGCGACGATCCGGCTCGGCGGCAGGACCGTCTACGCGCGCACCGGCATCCGCCAGTTCCAGTACCAGAGCTGGCACCGGCTGGTCTGGAGCGCCGACGCGCCGCCGATCAACGTCCGGCACGACGTGGCCGCGCTGGAGCGGAGCGGCCTGGTCGCCGGTTACGAGCTCGAAGGCAGCGTCCCCCATGCGCTGCTCGCCGCCGAGGCGGCGGCGATGGCGCAGCCGGACTGGGACGCGCCGCTCGCCTCGAATGGCCTGACCCGCTACATGCCCACCACCGGCGGACGCGGCGAGATCGGCCCGACCACGCTGGCCAACGCCGCCTGGCTGGTGACGCAGAGCGCGCAGGCGGCCGCCTTCGCCCTGGGACAGGCCGATGCCGCGGGCGCCGTCCCGTGGCAGTTCTGGGACCCGGCACACGGCACCTGGCTGAACACCGACGCCTACCCGGATATCTGGATTGACGGTCGCGGCGGCACAGGCTCCACCACGGGGCTCACGCAGCAGGTCGATGCCGCGACCGGCTGGACCGCCGATACCTCGCATGAGCCCGACCTGGCCTACGTCGCCTACCTGATGACCGGCAGCCGACACTACCTGGACCTGCTCAACGCGCAGGCCGCGTTCAGCATCCTCGTCACCTGGCCCGACCTGCAGATGCGCAACCAGGGCGAGGGCAACGTCATACGCGGCAACCAGCTTCGCGCAGCCGCGTGGAGCCTGCGCCAGATCGACGAGGCGGCGTGGATCAACCCCGCCGGTTCCGCCGAGCAGGCCTACTTCGCCAGGATCGCCGAGGCCAACTGGCGCTGGCTGGTGGCGCAGCTGCCTGCCTGGTCGGAGCGGGAGGGCCAGACCTCCGGCTACGTGCTGGACGGCGAGTACGGCACCCGCGGCCAGATGCCGCCGTGGCAGCAGGACTACTTCGTCGGCACCGCGGTGCAGGCGGCGGGCTTGGGCAACCAGGATGCCCTGGCCTACCTGCACTGGGCGGAGAACTTCGTCGCCGGGCGTTTCCTCAACGCCGCAGCGGGCTTCGATCCGCATAACGGCGTGAGCTACCTGCTCGGCAACGTCGCGGGTGGCATGACGTGCCGCAGCTGGGCGCTGCTGCAGCAGGCGACCGCGGCGGCCGGCCAGGATAACGGCGCCGGCTGGGCGCACAGCGACGGGGACTACGCCGAGCTGGCGCTCGCCTCGCTCGCCGGCATGATCACCGTCACCGGATCGCCGCGGGCGATCGCCGCCTATCGCTACCTGCTCGGCGCCGGCGCGCCGCACAGCGATGCGGCCGCGCGACGAGGCGACCTGCAGTACGACATCGTGCCGCGATCGTCGGCGAGCGGCTTCGTCGCCGGCGGCAGCACCGGCCACGGCGCAGCGCATCGCCTCGCCGACTGACGGCGCATGCTTGGGGAGAGCGTCACCTGAAGATGCGGCCGGACGCCTGCCTCGCCATCCCGGCCACGTCGCGTTCGGCGCCGGTCGGGCGCCCCGCCGCCACCCAGCACGCGCCGACCGCCGCCGCGTACAGCGCCACGCCGATCGTCATTGCCAGCACCAGGTCGCCGACGATCGCCGCGCTGCCGTGCGGCGCCGCGTTCCAGCCCAGGCCGACCCCGAACAGGCCCCCCGCCATCACCAGCGTCCCTGCCAGGCTGCGCCAGGTGCAGCGCAGGATGTCGGTGGCGCCGAGCCCCAGGAACCGCAGCGTGATCGAGAGGTAGAGCAGGTGCTCGAGCGTGGCCGCCAGGCCGACCGCGACCGCGGCACCGACCAGCCCGAACCGCATCACCAGCGCCACCAGCAGGACGAGCTTTACCGCGACGGCGGCGATCTGGATGCGGAACATCGTCCGCAGCAGCGCATGCGCGTTCATCAGGGCGTTGCTGATCAGCCCGAGGATCGTCACCGTCAACGCCACGCCAAGGACCCGGATCACCACCGTCGCCCCGCTCCAGTGGGCGCCGAACGCCAGCTTCACGATCGGATCCGCGACCAGCGAGATCCCGACGCCGGCAGGCAGCGCGACGAGGGTCGTGCTGCCGACCACCCGCCGGAACGCGCGTCCCGCCACGGTCCTGCCGCCGTCGCTGCCGCGCGCCGAGGCGAAGCCGGAGAAGCAGGCACGCGACAGCGGCGAGACCAGCTCCGTGGTCGGCAGCGAGGCGATCTCGGTCCCCAGCGAGAACACGCCGACCTGGGCGATGTTGAACACCCTGCCGATGACGAAGCTGTCGCAGCGGTCGCGCAGCAGGGTGCTGAGGCTGAGCAGCCATGACCAGAACGAGAAGCCGGCGATCTGTCGCCAGGCGCGCAGACGGAACCGCGGGCGGTACGGGTGCATCGCGTATCCCATCGCCACCCGGATCACGATCGAGCTGACGATGGCGCAGACCAGCGCCCAGTAGCTGCGGAACAGGAACGCGAGACCGATCGCGGTGACGATGCTGATGAGCCGCGGCACCGACATCAGCACGAATTCCTTCTCGAACGCGATCTCGCGCCGGAAATCGACGATGCCGATATTCTCGAACGACGACACCAGCGAGCCCGCCGCGATCACCAGCATCACCGGGAACAGGCGCATGTCGCCGAAGAACCGCGCCACCGGCCACGCGGCCGCCGCCACGATCGCCGTCGTGCCGATGCCGCGTATGACGTTGATGGTGAAGGCGCTGTCGTACAGCTCGCGCGTAGGCTGCCTCTCGCGGATCACCGCCTCCTCGACGCCGAGCGACGAGAGCTGGTCGATCGCCTGCGCGAAGCTCATCGCCAGCGTGACCAGGCCGAAATCCGCCGGTAGCAGCAGGCGCACCAGGAACAGCGTGCTGACCAGTCCCAGGATGCGGGTGACCATGCGCCAGCCGATGACCCAGCCGGCTCCCTTCGCCGTCCGGGCGAGGATGGAGTCCTGCGCCGACGGGATCGCTTCCGCCGAAACCGCACCGGCGCTCATGACGGACCGGTGGTGAAGGCGGCCAGTCGTGCCGAGAGTGCGACCGTGTCGGCGTCGCGCAGCAATGGGAGCAGCGGGTCGCCGCCGACGGACTCCAGGACCGCCAGCAGCACGGGATGGCCGCCGCCGATGAGGCTGCGACGCGCCTGCATGGCCCGGCTGCGCAGGCCGCCGCGCGTCGGGCTGCCGTCGATCCACAGCGCAGTGGCGGAGTGGTGCTGCGGCCGCGTGGTCGTGACGCTCTGCCAGCCGGGTGCCGCAGCCAGCGGCGTGGTCGCCACGTCTTCCGCGACGTCCTGGCCGGTCAGGCTGCGCTGGGCCGCCAGCATGCGCGCGGGATCGGTTCGGGCGGGAAACGCCACCGTCAGCAGCCGGACCATGCCGTCCCGGCACAGGAAGGCGCGCGCCGAAGCGCCGGAGCGCGACAGGGCCGCGCCTTCCTGTGC
>CAXTOC010000257.1:0-3999 GCA_964245725.1 uncultured Acetobacteraceae bacterium
CCGCCCGCACCGCCGACGGCTGCGGAGACCATCCCGGAGCCGGCGTCACCGCCCGAGCGGGAGTCGCGCCTGCTCGACCCACACGACGTGCTGCTGCAGCGGGTCGATCCGCGCAACCTGCGCGCCGCCGACCGCGCCGATGCCTATCTCTACCACGTCACGAACGGTCCGGATGCGGAACTGGCGCTGAAGCAGGGGTTGCTGGTCAGCACCTCGGACCCGATCATCCTGACCGAGCGGCAGGGGGTCGGCTACTGGCTGTCGGTGCTGGCCGAGGATTACGACTACATCCTGGACGGCCCGGCTGACTTCGTGGTGCTGCGGCTGCGGCGCCTGGCCGTGCAGGAGCTGCTCGAACCCGACCCGTATGCCTCGCGCAGCGCCGGCTGTCCCTGCTACCTGCTGACCGGGCGCGGCTGAGCCAGGGTCGATCAGCAGCAGGTCAGCCCAGGAAGGTCTGCTCGATCAGCGCCAGCACCCGCGCGGCATCGACGCCGATGCAGACATACTGCGACGGGTGCGGGTCCCAGGCCGGGGTCGGGAAGGGCGGCCGCTCCGGCTTCTGGATGGTCTGGCCGGAGGCCAGGCCGCCGCAGATCACGCGCACCGGACCCTCGCGCAGGGTGAACAGGGTCGGGTCGACCGCGTAGGCCACCGCCAGGCTGTCGTGCGCGAAGATCCCGTCGAGCTTGCGGGTGCGCTGGTGGAAACCGAGATAGGCCTGCGACAGCTCGTGCAGCAGCCCTCCCAGTTCGCCGCCGGCATCGCGCAGCCGGTCGAGCAGGGGTGCGCCGATCACCACCTCCTGGGTGACGTCGAGACCGACGATGGTGACCGGCCAGTGCGCCGTGAACACCGCGTCCGCCGCGTCCGGGTCGCCGGCGATGTTGGCCTCGGCCACCGGCGAGACGTTGCCGGAGTGGCCGTTGGTGCCGAACGCACCGCCCATCACGATCACGCCCTGCACCAGCCGCGCGATCTCGGGATCCTTGTCCAGCGCCCGGGCTAGGTTGGTCATGCGGCCGACCGCGATGATCGTCACCTCGCCCGGGAAGCTGCGGATCAGGTCGATCATCATGCGATGACCGCGCCGGCCGTCGACGCGGCTGGACAGCGCCTGCGGGATCGCGATGCCGCCGAGCGCGTGGTCGCCGTGCACGTGATGCGCGTGCTGACCGTGCTTGCCGAGCAGGGTGACGCCGGAACCCTGCGCCACCGGGGCGGAGAACCCCAGCCGGTCCTTGAGGAACAGCGCGTTGCGGGTCACCACCTCGATGCCGCCGTTGCCGAGCACGGTGGTGACGCCGATCAGCTCGAGCTCCGGTCGGCGCGTCAGCAGGGCGAGCGCCACCGCGTCATCCACGCCCGGATCGGTGTCGAAGATGACCTTGCGCATGGCGGTCCTCGTTCCCAGGAGCTGGTCCGAGGAAACCGCGATGCGGCGGCAAAGGCAACCGCGCTGTCGCCGGTTACGGTGCCCACGGCACCGATTCGTGGCGGGACGCTGGCCTTGTCGACGAGGTAGCGGCCTGCTGATCTCCGAAATTCGCCGCCGAATTCGGAGGCAGGACACTAGTGCTGGTTGTCGGTGCGGCGGATGAAGTCGGCGGCGTTGTCGTGCAGCTGCCGCAACGAAGCCTCGTGGGCGTACACCATGTGCCCGGACTCGTACTGCCGGATCTCGATGTTGCCCGCTAGGCTTTTCGGGATCGGCAGGTGGCGCATCTCCCACACACCCTCGAAGTAGGGCGTTCCCAGGTCGAAGTAGCCCTGGTTGAGCTGTATCCTCAGCTTCGGGTTGTACTTCATCGCATGGGCGAGGTCGGGCAGCACGTTGGGCACGCCGCGCACCGGCCGCTCCGCGTTGGGCGGCTGGTGCGTGAAGCTCCACTCGCGGATGTTGTGCGCGCTCACCTTGTACTCCAGGATGCCGTCGCCGGTCGGGTCGCTGTCGCCGTAATGCAGCACCTTGCGCGCATAGTCGTTGAAGGCGGAGATGTAGGCCGACGACATCGCGGCGCCCTGCGGGTCATACTCCGAGCGCTCCGCCAGCGGGTCGAGGGCCGGCCCGGAGAAGCGGCTGTCGAGCCGGCCGGTGTCCATCGCCTCGGGACCCAGCAGGGTCTGCTCGAAATCGCCGCCGTTGACGCGCAGGTCGGCCTTCTTGATGTAGTCGACCGGCAGGCCGGTGTAGTCGTGCAGCCTGGATGCCACCCGGTCGCGCTCGGCATCGCCGAGTGCCGTGCCCTGCTGCAGCGCGCTGGTGTAGTCGGTCAGCGCGAAATGCTCGACCTCGCTCAGGAAGCGGCGCAGGTCGGGCGTCTGGCTGGGCAGCTTGTGGTGGTAGAAGGCGGTCGCGGCGAAGCTGGGCAGCGCCAGGATGTAGGGCTGGTCGACGCTCGGGTTGTACTGCGGCCCGTCGATGCTGTTGTCGTAATCGAGGATCTGCGAGAGCAGCATCACGCCGTTCAGGTCGATGCCCTTGTCCTCCTGCAGCCGGCTCGCGACGATCGCGGAGCGCGTGGTGCCGTAGCTCTCGCCGAACAGGTATTTCGGCGAGTTGAAGCGGCCGAAGCGCGCCAGGAACTGGGCGATGAAGCCGGTGAAGGCGTCGGCGTCCGGATCGGTGCCGTAGAATGCCTTCTCCTTGTCGCGGCCTTCGATGCGTCCGAAGCCGGTGCCGGGCGCGTCGATGAAGACGAGGTCGCTGGCGTCGAGCAGGCTGTCATCGTTGTTGACCAGCTGGTACGGCGCCGCGTCGGTATGGGTCGCGTCGGCGGTGACGACGCGCCTCGGCCCCAGCGCGCCCATGTGCAGCCACACCGTGGCGGAGCCGGGACCGCCGTTGTAGACGAAGGTGATCGGCCGGTTCTCCGGCCGCACGCCCTTCTTGAAATAGGCGACGTAGAACATCTCGGCCTCCGCCGTCGGGTTCTTGGCGTCTGGCCGCGCGGCGTCGGAGGCATCGGCGGGATCGGCGTCGTCCCAATCCTTGGGATGCACGACCAGCGTGCCGGCGACCGCCTGGTAGTCGATCTTCTGGCCGCGCACCGTGACCGAGCCGTCCGAGATCTTCTGCTGCGGCGTGAAGTGCGGTGCCCTCGGAGCGGATCCGGCCTTGGCCGCCGGCATCGCCGCGCCCTCGTCGGCGGCGCGCGCGGTCGGCGCTCCGGCGAGAGCGAGGGCCGCCAGCACGGCGGCGAGACGGGCGTTGTGATGCGGCACGGTCGATCTCCAGGGTTGTCGGAGGGGGCGGACGGCTCCGCGCCTCAGCTCGGCTGCCAGCCATCCATCTTGAGCACCTCGCCCGCCAGGTAGAGGCTGCCGCAGATCAGGATCCGTCCCGGAGGCGGCCTCGCGAGGATGGCGGATACCGCCTCGGCCACGGTCGGGCCCGGAACCGCGCGACCTTCGCTGGCCTCCACGATCGCCGCCACCGGCAGGGCCAGGTGCTGGCCCGGCTCGGCCACGGCATGAACGCTGTCTGCGCGGTCGAGCAACGGACACAGGAAGCCGCGCGCGTCCTTGCTCTGCTTCATGCCGATGACCAGGTGCGTCGGCCGGTCGGTCCAGCCGTCGAGCACCGCGCGCAGCACGGTCGCCGCACCGGGGTTGTGGCCGCCATCGAGCCACAGCTCCCAGCCGGGCGGCAGGCCGACCGCCAGACGTCCGGCCAGACGTTGCAGGCGCGCCGGCCACGCCGTCGCGGCGATGCCGGTCCAGCCGTCGGCGGGTACCGGCAGGCCGGCCGCACGAAGTGCCGCCACCGCGAGCCCCGTGTTCTCGACCTGGTGCGCGCCGAGCAGCGCGGGCTGCGGCAGGTCGAGGGTCCCCTGCGCGTCGGCGTAGCGCAGGCCGCCCGGCCGCGGATGGATGCTCCAGTCGCGGTCGCGGCGCAACAGGGGAGCACCCACGCGTGCGGCCGCGTCGGCGAGCACCGCCAGCACCGGCTCCGTCTGACGCGCGCTGCCCGCCGGCGTGCCAGGCTTGATGATCCCG
>CAXTOC010000258.1:0-3994 GCA_964245725.1 uncultured Acetobacteraceae bacterium
CCCCTGGGGCGCGCGGGCGTTGCTCGCCCCCCGCCGGCCCCGCGGGGGGGGGGGGGCGCGGGGGGGGGGGCGGGGCGCCGACCGCGCGCGCGCGCTAGCCGAGGAGCCGCAGCGCTTCCTGCCGACGGTGCAAGTCGGCATCACCCTGGTCAGCATCGTCGAGGGCACCTTCGGCGGCGCGCGCATCGCCGGCGACCTCACGCCCACCCTCGCTCGGGTGCCGCTGCTGCGGCCGGTCGCGAGCGAGCTGGCGCTGGCGCTGGTGGTCATCCTCATCACCTTCGCGATGCTGGTGCTGGGCGAGCTGGTGCCCAAGCAGCTGGCGCTGCGCCATCCCGAGGCGATCGCGGCGCGGCTGTCGCTGCCGCTGCTGGTCATCGCCCGCGTGGCCAGTCCGGTGGTCTGGCTGCTGGGCCGCGCCTCCGCGCTGGTGCTTCGCCTGGCCAGGATCTCGCGGGAGCCGCGGCAGACCGTGACCGAGGAGGAGCTGCGCGCCGTGCTGGCCGAGGGCGCGCAGGCCGGGCTGCTGGAGGTGGAGGAGCACAACATGATCGAGCGCCTGCTCCGCCTCGCCGACCGCCCGGTGCGCGCGATCATGACGCCGCGCAACGAGCTCTCCTGGATCGACCGGCGCGCACACCCGGCTGGTGGTCTGCGACGGCCGGGTCGACGACCCGGTCGGCATCATCCTGGTCAAGGACGCGCTCGACCTGCTGCTGGACGGCCATCCGATCAGCATCGACGCGGTGATCCGGCCGCCAGTGGTGGTGCCCGAGACGATCAGCGCCTTCCACGCGCTGGAGCGGCTGCGCGGCCTGGCGCTCGGCATCCTGCTGGTGCTGGACGAGTACGGCAGCTTCGAGGGGATCGTCACCAGTTCGGACATCTTCGGCGCCATCGTCGGCGAGCAGCCCGAGACCGGCGCCGCGCTGGCGCTGACGCCGGCGCATGACGGGCCGGTCAGCCTGGAGGGCACCTCGCCCGCGGACGAGGTCAAGGACCGGCTGATGCTCGGCGACCTGCCGGCGGCGGGCAGCTACCACACCCTGGCGGGGCTGATCCTCGCCCTGCTGCGCCGCGTGCCGGCGGTGGGCGACAAGGTGGCGTTCTCGGGGTGGATGTTCGAGGTGGTGGAGATGGACGGCAGGCGGGTGCAGCGGGTGCAGGCGAGGCGCCAGAAGCTGGCTGAGAACTGAAGCTGGCCGAGAACTGAGCCTCGCCGTGGAGCGTGTCGCGACCACTCAGGCCGGGCGGCCGTCCAGGGTGCGGCGCAGCAGCAGCAGGTCTTGCCAGGCATCCCGTCGCGACAGCGGGTTGGCCAGCAGGTGGGCCGGATGGCGCATCGCCAGGGCCTGCATCGAACGCAGCTGCTGTCCCGGCGTCGCGGCCGGGACCGGCAGCCACCGGCCGCGCAGGCGCGCGAGCGCGGTGTCGTCGAGCAGCAGCGCGCGGGCCGGGCGCGCTCCCATCAGCACCAGGTGCGTCGGCTGCACCAGGGCCAGCAGCCGGTGCAGGAACGGCAGGCAGGCCGCCAGCTCGACCGGGTTCACCTTGCGGTCGCCGGGGGGCCGCCAGGGGATCAGCGGGGCGATCAGGATGCGCTCGCGCGACAGGCCGATGCTGGCCAGCATGCGGTCCAGCAGCAGGCCGGGGGCGCCCGCGAAGGCACGGCCGGCGCGATCCTCGTCGGCGTCCGGCACTTCGCCGACCAGCACCAGCTCCGAGGCGGGATCGCCCTCGGCGAACAGCGTGTGGCTGGCGGTGTCGCGCAGCGAGCAGCCGGAGAACCCGGCCACCGCCGCACGCAGCGCCTGCAGGCTGTCGGCCGCCGCGGCGCTCTCCTCGGCTCCTCGCACCTGCCCGCGGGCGGCGACCACCACCGTCGGCTCCCGTACGGACACCGCGTCCGGAGCCCGAAGCTGCCGCGTCGGCGCGGCGGGCGAGGCGAGCCGCTGCAGCGGCTGCTCGTCCAGTGCCTCGTCCGCACCCCATTCGAGCTGCAGGCGAAGCAGCTCCAGCGCCTCCGAGACCGACAGATCCATCGCCCAGGCTCTCCCGCGGCCGCCACGGCTCCCGCCCCTGACCGCGGTCAGGATAGCCGCCACGACGGCGTCCTGGTAGCCTGCGCCGATCATGCCGATCCGAGCCCGCACCCTGCTGTCCTGTCTCGCCGCCGGCCTCTGCGCCTGCGCGGCACTCCCTGCGCGCGCCGGCACCGAGGCATCGTCGCCGCTGCTCTACGGCGCCTACCTAAGCGGCGTCGTCGCCGGTGCGCTCGGCGATGCCGACGCCGCCTCGGCCCGGCTGCTGGACGTGCTCAGCGCCGACCCGGGCGCCCCCGGGGTGCGCGGCCAGGCTCTGCTGTTCTCGATCCTCGCCGGCCGTCCAGAGGCGGCCAAGCTGGCGGCCGGGCTGCCGGCCACGCCGGGCAGCCCGCTGGCGCCGATCGTGCTCGGCAACGCGGCCGCCGCCGAAGGCCGCTGGAGTGCCGCGGAAGCGCAGTATCGCGGGATCGAGCACTCTCCGCTGAACGACCTGCTGCAGCCGCTGCTGGTCGCCTGGTCGCAGCAGGGGGCCGGCCGTACCGACCTGGCACTTGCCACGCTGACCGCACGACCCAGTCCAGGGCCGATCGACGGCGTCTACGCGCTGCATGCCGCGATGATCGCCGATCTTGCCGGGCGCGCCGATCAGGCCGGCCGGCTGTACCAGCAGGCGCTCACGCTCTACCCGGGCTCGGACCTGGTGTTCGCGCAATCCTATGCGAGCTTCCTGGCCCGCACAGGCAGGCAGGCGGACGGGCAGGCGCTGATGCATTCGCTGGTGCACGCCCTGCCGCTGCTCTCGATCGCCGAGCCGGGTCTCGACGCGGCCCTGCCACGGGCTCCGGTGACCACGCCGGTGCAAGGCCTGGCCCGCGCCTTCCTGACGATGGCCTCGCTGATCCAGCAGCAGGGAAGCCGCGGCCAGGAGGCGGAGGGTTTCATGCTCCGCTTCGCGCTCGAGCTGCAGCCGGACCTCGCCTCAGCCCGGCTGCTGCTGGCCGACCTGCAGGCCTCGGATCATCCGCAGCAGGCGCTGGCGAGCCTGCACCGTATCCCGACGGGTGATCCGCTGCAGCCGGTGGCGGCGCTGCGCGCCGGCGTGATCGGCGCCTCGAAGGGCCGCAGCGACGTCGCCCGCTCCACCCTGGAGCACCTGGTGCGCAGCTTTCCGGACCACGCCCAGCCGCTGCAGGCGCTCGGCGACCTGCTGCAGGACGCGCATCAGTACGGTGCGGCGATCGACGCGTACGACCACGCGATCCGGCTGATGTCGCCGCTCGGCGGACAGGACTGGCCGATCCTGTTCGCGCGCGCCACCGCCTACGACCGGAACCAGCAGTGGAAACAGGCGCAGGCGGACCTGCAGCACGCGCTGCAGCTCTCGCCGAACCAGCCCTTCCTGCTGAACTACCTCGGCTACAGCTGGGTGGAGCGTAAGCACGATCTGGGAGGCGCACGCATGATGATCGAGCGCGCGCTCGACTCCGAGCCCGACGACGGCTCGATCCGAGACAGCCTCGGCTGGGCGATGGTGCGGCAGAACGACTTCGCCGGCGCGGTGCGCGAACTGGAACGGGCGGCCGAGCAGATGCCCGAGGACGCGACCGTGAACTACCATCTCGGCGTCGCGTACTGGGCCAGCGGACGCCGGGTGGAGGCGCGCGACCAGTGGCGCTGGGCGCTTAACCTGCATCCCGACCGGCAGGAGGAGGCGCGCATCCGCACCGCGCTGCGCATCTCCGGGCGCCCGGGCGGCGATCCGGTGCTGGCGGCGGACGCGCTGCCGGTGTCGCGCCCTTGATCTCCGCGCGAGCGCGCGCTTGAGCGCCGGCATCGAGCTGCACGAGGCCGCGCACGCCAAGGTCAACCTGTTCCTGCACGTGACCGGCCGACGCGACGACGGCTACCATCTGCTGGACAGCCTGGTGGTGTTCGCCGATGCCGCGGAC
>CAXTOC010000259.1:0-3960 GCA_964245725.1 uncultured Acetobacteraceae bacterium
GCCTGAAGACCGACGAGGTGGACATGCTCTACACCCTGGCGGCGCTGCGCGACCTCGGCGTCGGCGTGGTGTTGGGCGGATTCGGCAGCGGCGTCTCCAGCCTCACGCTGCTGCGCAGGCGCGGCATCGCGGGCCTGCTCTCCGGCGTCAAGCTGGACCGGGCGCTGACCCGCGAGTTGGGGGAGCAGGATGGCGATACCGGCTTCCTGCGCGGGCTCGGCCTGAGCGCGCACGCGCTGGGCCTGGTGTGGCTTGCCGACGGCGTCGAGACCGAGCTGCAGCATCATCGCCTGCTGCAGGCCGGCTGCGACGGCGGCGTGGGGTCGTGGTTCGCCACCGCGACGCCGGCCGCCGAGGTGGCTCCGGCTCTGCGGCGGATGGCCAGAGCGCAGTAGCTCCGCATGACGGTCCAGGACGGCCAGATACGCGACGAGCTGCTGCGTCAGCTGGCGGCGCGAGGGGCGGGCTCCATCTGTCCAAGCGAGGTCGCCCGCGCGCTGGCACCGGAGTGGCACGGGCTGATGCACCGGGTGCGCGCGGTCGCGTTCGCGCTGTCGCGCGAGGGCCGCATCGACATCCTGCGCAAGGGCGAGCTGGTCGAACCGGAAGCCGCGCGCGGCGTGATCCGGCTGCGGCTGAGGGAAGCCGCGGACTGATCGCGGCTCAGCGGGCGCGGCGCCAGAATCCGGTGACGGCGGCGACGAGCATGCCCAGGCGCGGCGTCACCAGCGCGTCGTCGCCGTGGCGCAGCTCGGTGGTGAAGATGCACAGCGAGGAGGCCGAGAGCAGTGCGGCGCCGAGCCGCTGCGTCGAGCCGGTCATGATCAGGGCGGCGCCGAGCAGCTCGGAGGCGCCGATGGTCTGCATGTCCTGGCGGCTCCAGCCCCAGCTGTGGAACAGCTTCTCCTGCGGCTCCAGCGCCACCAGCTTGCTGATGCCGGCGGCGGCGAAACCGATGCCGACGATGCTGTGCCATACCGAGGGTCTGGTCCTGGACATGAGCTGATCTCCCCTGCCCGGTGCAACGCGAGCCGGTTCGTCCGGTTCGCGCGAGCGGGGTCGGGAGCGGCCGCCATTCATCCCGGCGCGATGGTATCGGCGGACGGTTTTGAACCGCCTATCAGATCGTGCAAGGACCGGACACCTGCGCCGAGCGACAAGCGGCCGCCCCGTCGATGGCAGAGGCGGCCGATGCAGCACCTCTGCGGGCACATCAACTATGCGCCTTGGACGAGCGCGCATCGGTGGCACGAGTGCACGGTCGACAGGACGGAACGCGTTCGATCCGCAAGAGGATCCGAAGAGGAAGTCCTACGGCGTCATCGAGCTGCTGGGCAACAAGCCGCGGCTGCAATACGAACGCTATTCAGTGCCGTAGCGAGGGTTGCAACATGATGTAGTTGCGGGACGTGTTCATCGCGTCTCTTTCCGCTGGTAGCTCGTGACCGCTTCAAGCTTCAGCTTGTCCAGGATGGGCGTCGTCGGCGGCCGCTTGCCGACCAGCACGAGTCGCACGAACTCGCGCGACACGCTGATCGACCGAGCGAACTCGGACACCCCACCTGCGTCTTTGCAGGCGACCTCCAGAAGGCGCCGCACCTCGTTCGCGTCCATGAACCAGAACTGCCAACAAATCGGTTGCAAGTCAACCGCGACCGTGGCATGATCGCGGTGTCAGGGGAGGGCGCGTCGATGGCGATCATGATGGAGGATCCCAGGGCCGCGTTGCTCGGCGTCGGGGCAACCGACGAGATGGCGAAGGCCCTGACGGCGGTCGCGACCTGCGAAGCACGGTGGGCCAGCATCGAGACTCGTCTCGGGGTGCTGATCTGGACGAGCGGCGCCACGCTGGCTGTCGCTGACGATCCTGTCTCGCATCTTTCACTGAGTTCAGGGTCATGAACAACCTCAAGCTGCTCACCGCTGCGTTCCTCATGCTGCCGTTCCTGATGTTCTTGACCTTTCCGCTGCCGTCCAACTGGGTCGCCGTGGGGGTCGCGGTGCTGCTCGTCATCGGCTTCTTCGCGATCGTGCTGTCGGCCGCACTGCTCGTGGTCTCGACGGCGCTTGCCGCGCTGGGCGGCGGCAACCGCCGGCATCGCTAGCTGACCGCGCCGGCGCAGCCGAGAAGTGCTGCAAGTCGCGCCCTGGAAACCTTGATCTCCTAGGTCACGGTATCGCGCCTGAGAAACGCATGGCCAAGCAGGTGCTCGACTTGGCGCCCGAAGCGCCCTCACCCTGCCGACCGGCGACGGCGGCAGGCCGTGGTCGGTCGGCAACTTCCGCCACCAGATCAATGCGGCGATCAAGGCCGCCGGGCTGACCGGGGTGGTGACGCACGGCCTGGACACGACCGTCGCCAAGTGGATGGCCGAGGCCAGCTGCTCGGAGCGCGAGATCATGTCCATCACCGTCCGCACCACCTCGGTGTCGGTCAGTAAGCACGTCCGCGATGCCGATCAGGGGACCCAGGCGAAGGGCGCCGTGCTCAAACTCGAGAGCCATCGCGGGAACGCAAAATGAACGACGAGTGCGGGACAGCTTTCCGGCGGAGTGTAGAACTCCATTCCGCCGTCGCTTCGAAAACCTTCTAAGTGATCGAGACTAAACCCGGCGCGATGGTAGCGGCGGACGGATTTGAACCGCCGACCAAGGGATTATGATTCCCCTGCTCTACCGCTGAGCTACGCCGCCGCACGGATGCCTCGCGCCGGGAGGCGGTGAGATATCGGCAGGTCCGGAGCGAGTCAACCGCGGCTGCCAGGTTTGCAGAGCACCCGCTCGGCTGTACCAGTACCGCGATGCATGATCACCTGCTGACCTTCATCGTCGACTTCCGGCAGTGGCTGAGCTGGGCGCCGCCGCTGCTGGCTTCGGCCATCGTGCTGCTGGTGGTGGCGGTGCTGGGGCTGCTGCTGAGCGGCGTGATCACCAGCCTGTTCCTGCGCTTCCCGGGAGAGCGGGGCGCCTTCGTGCGGCTGTTCGCGCACGGCATGCGGCGGCCGATGCGCGGCTTCATCGTCATCGTTGCGGTGGGCTCCGCGCTGCCGGCGGCAGGCCTGCCCGACGCCTGGTTCTCGGCGGCGGCGCAGGCCCTGCTGGTGCTGCTGGTGCTGCTGCTCGGCTGGGGTGCCGGCACCGCGGTGCGTATCCTGAGCGACGGCTACCTGTCGCGGTTCAAGACCGGAGAGGAAGACAACCTCCTCGCCCGCAAGCACATAACCCAGGTCGGCATCCTGCGCCGCGCCGCCGACATCCTGATCTTCACGGTCGCCGTCTCGGCGGCGCTGATGACCTTCGCGCCGGTGCGGCAGTACGGCGTCAGCCTGTTCGCGTCCGCTGGCGCCGCCTCGCTGATCGTAGGTCTGGCGGCACGTCCGCTGCTGACCAATCTGATCGCAGGCGTGCAGATCGCCATCACCCAGCCGATCCGCATGGAGGATGCGGTGATCGTCGAGGGCGAGTGGGGCTGGATCGAGGAGATCACCTCGACCTACGTCGTGGTCCGGCTGTGGGACTGGCGGCGCATGATCCTGCCGATCTCCTACTTCCTGGAGAAGCCGTTCCAGAACTGGACGCACAACTCCGCCTCGCTGATCGGCTCGGTGTTCTTCCTCCTGGACTACCGCGTCCCGGTGGAGCGGATGCGCGCCAAGCTGCTCGAGATCGTCAAGGACAGCCCGCTCTGGGACGGCAAGGTGGTCAACCTGCAGGTGAGCGACGCCATGGAGCACACGGTGCAGATCCGCATGCTGGTCAGCGCGCGCAACGCACCGCAGACCTGGGATCTGCGGTGCGAGGTGCGCGAGAGGATGCTGCTGTTCCTGCAGCAGGAATGTCCCGAGGCGCTGCCGCGCACACGCTTGCTGGTCGACCCGGCCCAGCCGAGATGATCCGGCAGAGACCGGGCGCCTGGCCGCACCGCGTCAGCTGTCGGCGCCGCTCAGCTCGCTCTCCGGC